>DATIQP010000378.1:0-11162 GCA_035470765.1 Polyangiaceae bacterium
GCTCCCGGTGCGGCCCAGCGACCGGTCGTAGGTGTTCGGGTAACCGATGTCGAAGGCTAGGTGGTAGTTGCTCCTCGGATTGAGCTTGGAAGCCGTGACGCTGTAGAACCCCTCTGGCGACTGCTCGTCGCCCTCTCTCTCTTTCGGGCCGAGGGTGCCGGACAGCGCGCAGATGGGGTACGTCTTGCACAGCTCGTATTGCGCCCCGCGCTGTAGCCAGACCTCGAGCTGTGCCTCCTCTTTGAAAATGCGGATGTACGCCGAGCTGCCGAACGACAGGCCCTTCTTCGCCAAGGCGCTGTCGATCCTCGCGTGAGCCTCGCGCGCCGAGGGGCCTTCGAGCGTGCCCAATGAGGGGACGGCCCCGAGCAACAGCGCCGTCACGAGCAAAATGGACCGAAAGGGTTGCATGCTAACCTCAACATAGCGACGGTCCGGCGCTTGGCTAGCTGAGCGGCAGGATGGGTTTCGGTGCCCATTGCGGGAGGAGTGAGCGGCAGAGCTCGCGACGCAGACGCACGGCTCGTCCGCAACGCAGCTTGAGCATCAGCTCGGCATGCCCAGATGAGGCCCTCTTCGCCGCCGTGGGGGGAGCTCATGGCGCGCACCTTCGAGCTCGACGTGACGTGCCGTCCGCGCTGCGAAGGAAGGCTCGCGCCGGCGTCGTCCGTCCGCGCTGCGGAAAGTGGCGCCCATGCGACGCCCGAGCGCGCCTCCTGGCGCTTGCGCAGGGCCCCCTCCGGCGCGACGACCGGGCTCGTGAGAGCGGGGACCGATGTCAGGCCGGGCGAAAAGCGCGTTCAAAATGGCTACGCGCTACGAGCCGTCAAGGACACCCCGTCGCGTCGAACGACGCTGACAGCGGCGAGGTACCCCCGTCGGGTAGGGTGAGAGACGCCGAGAGGGTGCCCTGGACTCTGTCGTTCGATGTCGCGAAGTGTGACTGGTCCGCGTAACTAACGCTCGTCAGAGTGGCACTTCCAGTTGCACCCGATGCGCCCGAGGCAGGCGGATTGTAGGTCACGACACCACTACCCGGAACCAGGTCGAATCGGGTCACGGTGATCACCACCTGCGGAGCCTGCAGGGTCGAGACCGGATTGATCGGGTAGTCACCCGGAACGAGCGGCCTCCCAACGACATTGAACGACAAGACCGAACCGCTCGTCGTCGCCACGCTGCTCGCGATGTAGGCACACATGTCCTGGCGCGTCAGCGTGCTCAGGAATACGACCGCCTCGGTCGGCTGCATGGCGGAGTAGGACGAGAAACCCAATACCGCACTCTGGACGGAGAACCCCAACGGGCCCGTGACCGCGCTCTCACCCGGACCGCCACAACCCACAAGCGCGGCGATCGTTGCCAAGATGCAGCCAATGCCTTGACTCTTGTACTGGGTCATGAGCTCCCTCATGGTGTCGCCAGAATCGTCGTTTCCACACTACTTCGGCGCCTTGAGGACCGATGTTCCACTGGCCCAGTACACCGACGTGTCATCCACGGCCAAGGTCAACCCTCCCACGTTGGCGACCAGCGTCGAATTACCGCCGGTCACCGAGACTTTGACGACGCCGGCGCTGGTCGTCCAGTACACGAACGATCCATCGCTCCTGATATCCGCCGGAATGTTCGGGCTCGGCGCCAACGTCACCGGCGCCCCCCCGCCGAGATCGACTTTCATGATCGTCCCATCAAGACCAACCCAATAGACGGCGTTGCTATCCACCACCAGTCGGAGCGGCGCCGCCTGGGTTGCGGCGAGCGTTACCGGAGTCCCTCCGCCCACCGGGACCTTCATGATGGCGCCACCCGACGCAGTCGTATTATCCGCGCTAAAATAGGCCGACGTAGAATCGACGGCGACGTCGACGATCTGCGTTTGAGTCGATGACACCAGTGTGGTCGGTGTACCCCCACCGATCGGGACGCTCATCACCGTGCTAGGGACCGATGTATTCGGGTCACCCAACGTGGTCCAATAGACCGAGGTGGCGTCGACAGCCACGGCGCGAGGCGCCGTGGCGACTGATTGAGTCGCCACGAGTGTGACGAGAGCTCCTCCAGCGAGCGGCACTTTCATGAGTGCGCCAGCTGTCGTGTTGGTAAGGTCGGGGGGGTCTGAAAAGTAGGCCGACGTCGAGTCGACGACGATGTTCGTCGGAGATGTCGGCAGGGCTGAAACCAAGGTCGTTGCGAGCCCTCCGCCAAGCGGAATCTTTTGGACCGTGTTGTACACCGTGTTGGTCCAATAGACGGAAGAAGCGTCGACTGCGACGCCCCACGGCGAGCCGCTAGCGAGTGCGATAACGCAATTCGGCGGTGTGCAGGGGCCGCCGTCTGCACCGATATGACCACCGGTGTGACCGCCGCCACCGCATGATAGCAGTGCCAGTGACGCGACACACCACACCCCCCTCGCCGCGTGCATGCTAGACAAGATACGCGGAACGGCAACCAGGGTCAACGCGCTGCACCCCACCGTAGTCACGTTGTGGTGTATCCTCGATTGAGGGCGGAGGACGATGACATTCCGAATGATTCACGCTCTTGGCTGCGCGGTCGCTACCGCCACCGCGTGCACATCCAGTCTGTCGCCGGGCGATGGCGGAACGAACGACGGAGGCGTCATCAACTGCGCGACTCCGTCGATCGATGCAGCGTTCGGCTGCGATATCTCACCCGTGGCACCGGCCGATCTCACCTGCGCGCACTGGGTCGGCGCGGCCACGTTGCTGGACGCTGGGGGCATTTCGTGCGCGGCAAACGTCTCGGGGTGGCGGGTTGGAGGCAATGTCGACACCAAGGAATGTGACTATGATTGGACGGGGGCCAGCGCGGCCGACATCTGTCAGCTGCCGGCATCGACCACCGGAGGTTCTCCATTCAGCTGGCTCCACGCCAACTGTGGGACGGGGTGTCCTTCCGGCGACGCTGGTGTTCCGGGGCCGTGTGCGACGAGCGCGGATTGTGCCAGCGGCTATTACTGCGAGCTACATGGCAGCTGCACGGGGAATGGCGATTGCTGGTGGATTAGTACCGTTCCACCGACTTTTCCCGGGCAAGTGTGCGGCTGCGACAACAAGACCTACGCGAACTCGACGGCAGCACACGAAGCCCGAGTCAGCGTGGCGTATGTAGGTACCTGCGAGTGAGAAGCTCGGTGGGTCGACGGAGCGGTCGCAGCCTGGTGTGAGCTGCCCCAGCCAACGGACTTTTTTCGGTGCCGGGCCGTGGCGGCGAGCGCCGCTCGGAGGTCCAGAGTCGAGTGGCGACGGCCGTGGGGTCCAGATTGGAGAATCGGCATTCGAGATCCGGCAGGCCGAATGCTTCGAGCCCGAGCGTGTCCATCAGTAGGCGCCAACGAGTCCTGCTGCAACAGCACCACCGTCGGCTACGAGTGCCTGCCGACCGGTTCCATGTGCCCGCTCTGAGCTGCTTCTAGAGACCCAGCCACGGCCCGGGCGGGATCGTCTGGCTGCCGTGGCGGATCTCGAAGTAGAGCATCGGCCCCTCGCCGTCGTCGCCGACGGTGCCGATGCGCTCGCCCGCGCCGACCTCGTCGCCGACCTTTACGTCGAGAGTGCCGAGGTTGCCGGACACCGAGTAGAAGTGCTCGCCGTGGTCGAGGATGACGATGCGCCCGTAGGCGCCGTAGCGGTCCGCGAACGCCACGTGACCCGTGTAGATTGCACGCACCACCGAGCCGGCCGCGGCGAGGATCTCGAGGCCCGGTCCGTCGGCGCCCTCGCGCCGCGCCGGCCGGACGTCGGCCTTGCCCACGACCGGGAACAGCAGGCGGCCGCGCGAGGCCGCGAAGCCGCTCGCGGCGGCGCTGCTCGGCCCGCCGGCGCCGACGATGACGAAGTCGCTGCCGCCCTGCGACCCTTCGAACGCCTGCTCGAAGGCCGCCTGCCGGCGCTTCTCGTCTTCCATCGCCAGCCGCGCCGCGTCCATCGCCGAGCGCTGGCTCGCGAGCGCCTCGCGGTCCTTGGCGACGCGCTCGAGCGACCGCGCGATGTCCGCGCCGTGCCCGCGCAGCCGCTTCTCCTCGCCGAGGTCCCTCTCGAGCGCGAAGCGCGCGTGCTCGACGTCCATCGCATGCCTGAGCAGCGCGTCGAACCCTCCGCCGACGGGCAGGAGGCCGGCGCGCGTGAGCTTGTAGAAGGACCGCGCCCGCGTCATCGCGCGCGCGTGGACCGTCTGGATCTGCGGGCTGATGCCCTCGAGCTCCTTCTTCGAGGCCTGCTCCTCCGCGTCGAGATCGGCGATCTTGCGATCGAGCGCGGCGACCGCGAGCGCGTTCGACGTCCCGGTCGGCGAGGGCTCGGCGTGGCGATTACGAGCCTCGCGCACGTCGCCGCTCACCGCCAGCGCCAGAAGCGCGAGCGCGAAGCGCTTCATTACACGGTCACCAATCGCCGCAGGCCGAGCGCGGCGGCGGTGGCGCCGAGCACGCCGCCGAGGGCGACCATGCCGAGCACGAACTGCCAGGGCAGGAACGACGGCTCGACGCCGATCAGCAACGCGAGATCGCCGTCCAGCCGCCCGCGCACGAGGACGAACAAGAAACCCAGTAGCACCACCGCGAACGCGGCGCCGAGCGCGCCCTGCAGGCTGCCCTCGATCAGGAACGGCGCCTTCACGAAGCGATCCGTCGCGCCCACGAGCCGGAGCACCTCGACCTCGCCGCGCCTGCGCTGCAGCGCGAAGCGCATCGTCGAGCCGACGACCGCGAGCACCGAGAGCAGCACGACGATCGCGAGCACGGCCGACGCGGCCACGCCGCCGCGCACGAGCCGGGCGAGCCGGGTCGTCCAGGCCTGATACGTCTCGACGTCGTCCACCGCGGGGAGCCGTTGCAGCTTCGTCACCATGTCGGTCAGCGCGTCGTCGGTCACGTCGCTCCGCACCTCGAGCTCGATGGACGCGGGGAACGCCTCGGCGGGCAGCGCGGCGAGCGCCCCGTTCGGGTCGTCGTCCTTGGCGAGCTGCTCGCGCGCCTGGCCGCTCGATACGTACTTCACCTTGGTCACGCCGGGGACCTTCCCGAGCGCCTCCTTGAGCTGCGCCACGTCGGCGGACGTCGCGTCGTCCCTGAGGTAGATCGATGCGCGCCCGGCGTGGGCCCAGCGCTCCTCGACGGCTTGCAGGTTCGTCACGACGAGCAGCGACGCGGCCAGGCAGACGAACGCGACGGACAGCGAGAAGACGCTCAGGGCGTGAAGCCGCCATTCGCGCTGCAGGCCGCGCTTGGCTCGACGGGTCGTGGCGTTGGAGAGATCGAGCATGATGGTCCTCGAGATCAGACGGGGAGCTCGTTGTCGAAGTCGGTCTGGCTGGGCGAGCTGATGCCCGAGCGCACGTCGATGGCCTTGCCGTTGTCGAGCACGACGACGCGGCGCCGCTGGATCTCGAGCAGGCTCCGATCGTGCGTCGCGAAGATCACGGTCGTGCCTGCCTCGTGGATCTCCTCGAAGAGGCCGAGGATGTCGATCGCGAGCTGGGGGTCGAGGTTGCCCGTGGGCTCGTCGGCCAACAACAGCGCCGGCTCTCCGACGATGGCGCGTGCCACCGCGATGCGCTGCTGCTCGCCCCCGCTCAGCACGCCCGCGGGATCGCCGCCGCGCCCGCTCAGGCCCACGCGGTCGAGCGCCTCGCCGACGCGCGCGCGCACGAGCCGCTGCGGCAGACCGAGCACCTCGAGGGTGATCGCGACGTTCTCGTACACCGACCAGCTGTGTACGAGCTTGAAATCCTGGAAGACGCAGCCGATGTTGCGCCGCAAGAACGGGACGGAGTCTGGGGTGAGCCGCGCGACGTCGCGGCCCATGAAGAGGATGCGCCCCTCGTCGACGGTCTCCGCGCGATAGAGGAGGCGCAGCAACGTCGACTTGCCGGCGCCGCTCGGCCCGGTGAAGAAGACGAACTCGCCGCGCTCGATGACGAGGTTCATGCCGCGGAGCACCGGCGCGCCGGGGCGGTAGGACTTGTAGACGTCCTCGAAGAGCAGGATTGGGCGCTGGGCGGCCTCGCGGCCGAAGCGCGCGCCCGCTCGGAGCATCGGGCGGAAGGGTGCGGACTCTTCGTCCTGGCCCCTCGGCCTGCGCTTGCCCGATGGATCGTCGGAAAAGGGCATGGTCCCCGGCTACCAGAGGCCTCCAATGTGGGACAACTTTCCGGGGCTGTTCGGGTGCGGGGCGGGTGGGGGCGCTCGGCCGCGAACGGCGCAGCCTTTCGGGTCCAGGGGCCCCACGGCCTGACCAGATTCACGTGAGATCCCGCATGTGCGACGTCGGCCCACAGCTTGCTCGGCGGTTCGCCGTGAAACGACGAACCCTCCACGTCACCTCCGTGCTCCTCGGCGTCGGAGCGCTGATCTCCGCCTGCTACTGGACATCGCCTCAGGGCACCCCCGGGTCGCCCGATGGCGGTCCGGTGGTGCCGTTCCAGGCCGACGACCCCTTCACCTACGTCGCCAAGGTGAAGAACATCCTCACCGGCCTGCCGCCGACCGACGCCGAGGTGCAGAAGGTCGTCGCCGATCCCAGCCAGCTCACGAGCCTCATCGACGGCTGGATGCAGACGCCGCAGTACCAGCAGAAGATGATCGTCTTCTTCTCGCTCGCGTTCCAGCAAAGCCAGATCTCGAGCGCCGACTTCATGATGATGATCCCGAACGGCTTCGGCGGGATCGGCAGCTCGACGCAGATCCCGCTGCTGGTGCAGAACGCTTCGGAGAGCTTCGCGCGGACGGCGCTGCGCCTCATCGCCGACGGTCGCCCGTTCACCGACCTGTTCACGACGACGAGCTTCATGATGACGCCGCCGCTCATGGAGCTCTACGCGTTCATGGACGCGAACCAGGTCGACGACAGCTCGAAGATCACCGACACCTTCAAGAACGCCAACCCCACGCTCAACCTCTACGTCGAGGCAGCGGCCGGGCCGATACCCCTCTCCGAGACGCTCGACCCGAAGAGCGCGAACTACATGCACTGGTACTACCCGGCGCTCGCGAAGGCGCCGAACAAGTACACGGGCTGCAACCCGGACCCGCGCATCTACGGGCCGGCGACGGCGGGGCAGAGCACGGCGATCAGCGCGCACCAGCTGCACTACTTGATGTACGGCGCGCTCGACAACTACAAGGACCCGGCGGGCGACAGCTGCGGCTCCTACAACGGCGACGGCACGGGGTTGCAGTTCGCGAGCACGGACTTCGACGAGACCGCGTGGAAGCTCGTCAGCATCCGGCAGCCGAACACCGGCGAGGCGACGACACGCTTCTACGACGCGCCGACGTTGAAGGCCACGACGGAGCTCGTCACGACGACGCCGCGCGTGGGCTTCTTCAGCACGCCCGCGTTCAACGCCAACTGGCAGACGAACACGAGCAACCAGATGCGCGTGACCGTGAACCAGGCGCTCATCGTGGCGACGGGCATGCAGGTCGACGGGACGGACTCGACCGTCCCTCCGAGCACGCCGGGCCTCGACTCGACCCACTCCGCGGCCAACACCGAGTGCTACTCGTGCCACCAGACGCTCGATCCGACGCGATCGATCCTCTCGGCGACCTACTCGTACAACTACGGCAACCAGGTCGACACGAAGCTCACCGGCCAGAAGGGCCTCTTCGCCTTCCAGGGGCACATCGTGCCCGTCAACACCATCGCCGACTTCGGCTCCGCGCTGGCGTCGCACCCCGGCGTCGCCAAGGCGTGGGTGGAGAAGCTCTGTTACTGGGTCAACTCGCAGCCCTGCGCGACGGACGACCCGGAGTTCCTGCGCATCGTGGCCGACTTCCAGAACGGGTTCCAGTGGAACACGCTCGTCCGCGAGCTCCTCTCGTCGCCGATCACCACGAACGCCACGCAGTCGAAGACGGCGGCCGAAGAGGGCGAGCTCGTCGCCGTCTCGCGGCGTGACCACCTCTGCGCGGCGCTGAACTACCGACTCGGCTACCAGGACGTCTGCGGGCTGAACCTGCTCGCCACCCCCATCAAGGGGAGCCTGGTCCCGTCGATCGCCGTGGGCATGCCGTCGGACGCGTTCGGTCGAGGCACGGTGGCGCCGATCGTGCCGAACCAGCCGACGATGTTCTACCGCGCCGCCATCGAGAACCTGTGCGAGGCGATCGCGAAGCAGCTCATCGACAACGCCACACCCATCGCAGGCACCAAGACCTACTCGAGCACCTCGGACCAGAACGTCAACGCCGCCATCGCCGACTTCGTGCAGAACCTGATGGCGATCGTCCCGAGCGACCCGAGGTCGGTCCCGGTGACGAGCCTGCTGCGCGGTCACTACGACGCGGCGATGAAGATCACGGGAACGAAGGCCACCGACGCGCTCAAGTCTACCTTCACCGTCGCGTGCACGTCGCCGACGGTCATCGGCATCGGGATGTGAGGAGCACGATGAAGATCAAGCCCATGACTCGACGACAAGCCCTCCTGGGGACGCTCTTCGGCGCCGGCGCGCTCGGCCTCCGCTCGCTGGCCACCGGTCTGCCCGTCTCCTTCTTGCTGAACCCGCGCAAGGCCCTGGCCGACATCCCGACGCCGGCGTGCGGCAACGCGTCGAAGGCGCAGTTCATCATCCTCGCCACGTCGGGGAGCGGCGATCCCATCAACACGAACTGCCCGGGCACGTACCTCGACCCGAACATCGTCCACTCGCTCGACCCCACGATGGCGCCCACGACCGTCACGATGAGCGGAAAGCCGTGGACGGCGGCGGCACCGTGGGCGCAGCTGCAGCCGTGGCTCGACCGGACGAGCTTCTTCCACTTGATGACCAACACGCCGGTTCACCCGAAGGAGCCGAACGTGCTCGCGTTGATGGGCGCGACGTACCAGGGCGAGATGTTCCCGTCGATCCTCGCGAAGTACCTCGCGCCGTGCCTGGGCACGCTGCAGGCGCAGCCCATGTCGCTCGGCGCGAGCAACCCCAGCGAGACGCTCACGTTCAACGGCGCGCCGCAGCCGAACATCCCGGCCAACGCGCTCAAGTCGACGCTCGCCAGCGCCGCCGGCCCTCTCACCAACCTCCAGCCGCTGCGCGACCAGACGCTGAGCTCGATCCACGATCTCTACGTGAACGGCGCGACGCCCGCGCAGAAGAACTACCTGGACTCGCTCATCACCACGCAGAAGCAGGTCCGCCAGATCGACCAGAACCTCCTGGCCGCGCTCACCGCGCTCAACGACAACAGCGTGACCTCGCAGATCACGGCGGCCATCGCGCTCATCCAGATGAAGATCACGCCCGTCATCTCCATCCACATCCCGTTCGGCGGCGACAACCACACCGACACTGGCCTCGCCACGGAGACCACCCAGACCGTCTCGGGCTGCGCGGCGATCGCGGCGCTGATGCAGGCGCTGCAGAACGCGGGCCTGTCCGATCAGGTCTCCTTCCTCTCGCTGAACGTCTTCGGCAGGACGATGGCGCCGGGCACCGAGAACGGCCGGAACCACAACAACAACCACCAGGTGTCGCTGATGATCGGCAAGCCGTTCAAGGGCGGCGTCGTCGGCGGTGTCGCGGCCGACGCCAAGGACTACAGCGCCATGGCGATCGACTCCGCAACGGGGAACGGCGCGACCGGCGGCGACATTACAGCGCTCGACTCGCTGGCCTCGTTCGGCAAGACCGTGATGCAGGCGGTCGGCGTCGATTCGGCGGCGATCTCGACACAGATCACGTCGGGCAAGGTCGTCGCGGGCGCCATCGCGTGAGCGATCGGCCGGCGTGCGACGTTCCCGCCCTCCGATCGCCCGACGAGCGAAGATCTTCGTGAACGCATGCGCGTAGAACGGGCATGCGAAAGCTCCTTTGCCTTGCCGCGCTCGTCGTCGGCTGCGGCCACGCCACCCTCCCCACCGCGCAGATCGCCACCTCGACCGGCGTCTCGATCGCCGCGTCGCCCCAGGTGCCGGCGCTCCCCGCTCCGAGGCTCGTCGGTGCGCTCGGCCAGAAGACGCTGCCCGCCCTCCGCGACACTGCCCTCGTGGTCCGGTTCTCGGTCGACGCCAACGCGCGGCAACCGGTCGCGCGGCCTCCGCTGAACGTCGCGCTGTGCATCGACACGTCCGGCTCGATGGAGGGCAAGGCGATCGACGACGCGCGCAAGGCGGCGCTCGCCTTCCTCGACGGGCTCAAGCCGGGCGACGGCTTTTCGGTCGTGACGTTCGATCAGACCGCCCGCGTCGTCGTCCCCGCGACTCGCGTCGGCGTCGCGGACATGAAGAAGATCCGCGCCAGCATCGAGCAGATCCAGGCGCAGGGCACGACCGCGATGACCGAGGGGCTCGCCCTCGCCATCCAGCAGGTGCGCGGCTTCTACGACGCCTCGCGGGTCAACCGCGTGGTGCTCGTGAGCGACGGCGTGCCGAACGACGCTGCGCAGCTCCGCACGCTGGCCACGCAGGCGGCCGCGAGCAACATCAGCGTCTCCACGATGGGTCTGGGCCTCGACTACGACGAGCTGCTCATGGGCGACCTCGCACAGGCAGGCGGCGGGCGCTTCAAGTACATCGACGACAGCTCGAAGATCGCGACGGTGCTCGAGCAGGAGCTCTCGCGCATCAGCCGCGTCTCGGCGCGCAACGCTTCGCTCCTGATCACGCCGGGCCCCGGCGTCACCATCGACTCCGCCGTCGGACTCCAGATGGCGCGCCTCGGCGGCAACGCGGTGCAGGTCTACCTCGGCGACGTGAGCCTCGGCACCACGCGCGACGTGTACCTGCGCGTGCACGTCCACGGGCGACGTGACGGTTCGGCGGTCGAGATCGCCGACGCGACGCTCAGCTTCCTCACGTCGGACGGCCGGAGCGAGCAGGCGCACGTCTTCCTCGGGGCGCACGCCTCGAGCGACGACGCCGTCGTCGGCAAGGACCGCGACGAGGACGTGGATCGCGGAGCGAAGCAGGCTCAGCAGGCCGCCGACGCGATCGAGGCCATCCGCCGCGCGCGCGACACCGACAAAGCCAGGCCCGTCCACTCGCTGTCGCCGCCGCCCGCGAACGCGCCGCTCCCCGCGAGTCCCGCGGAGATCAAGCGCGATCACGCGGCGGCGTTCAGGACCCTGATGGGCGACTGACTAGCCGAGGTTCGTCCGAGGCTGTGTGCGTGTGCTAGGGAGCACACGCACCTAG
>DATIQP010000379.1:0-3769 GCA_035470765.1 Polyangiaceae bacterium
CTGTCACAAGCCGCACGCGCCGCTCAAGAGCGCGATCACGAACTGCGTTCGCTGCCACGAGAAGAACGCCAAGGGGCTCGTGGCCACTCAGCCGAGCGCCGCGGGCCACACCACCGCGCTCAAGCACGAGGCGTGCACGAGCTGCCACCTGCCCCACACGTGGAAGGCCGAGCGCAGCGGCTGCATGCAGTGCCACAAGAAGCAGGCGGAGATGCTGCAGACGCGCAGCCCGAAGCAGCACGAGACGTGCACCACCTGCCACGACGTGCACGGGCGCCCGCCCACTGGCGCGGTGTGTCTGAAGTGCCACTCGAACACCAAGGGCCAGCACGTCGCGCTCGCGCCGGAGAAGCACAAGGACTGCACCTCGTGCCACAACCCGCACGCGCCCAAGCCGGAGGACACGCGGACGTCGTGCGCCAAGTGCCACGCCACGCAGGTCACCCAGGTGCAGCGCGACGGCCCCGAGGGTCACTCGAAAGACAGCTGCTTCGGGTGCCACCAGCCTCACAACAACCCACTGCCGCCCGCCAACATCTGCGCGAAGTGCCACGCCGAGCGCGCCAGCGTCGTCGCGTCCGCCGGCCCGCCGAAGCACCGCGTCTGCCTCTCGTGCCACCAGGAGCACAAGTTCAAGATCAAGGAGATCGCGCCGGTGTGCGCCAAGTGCCACGGCGCGATGTTCCCGTCGGCCAACCTGGGGATCGCGGTGGAAGGGAAGGTGCCCCACCAGGGCGACTGCAAGAAGTGCCACACCATCCACGGCTCCCCGGGCGTGCCCAAGACGGCGTGCTTCCAGTGCCACAAGAACGTCGCCGCCGAGTTCAGACCGCCAAACGAGAAGCACGCCGTCTGCCGGTCGTGCCACCAGCCTCACAAATCCAAGGAGACGGCCATCGCGTCGTGCGCGGGGTGCCACGAGCAGAAGGCGCTCATCGCCGCGAAGTGGCCGGCGGGCTCGCCTCACCAGAAGCAGTGCAACCTCTGTCACCAGCAGCACGACGTGCGCGTCAAGAAGGAGTGCACCAGCTGCCACACGAACGAGGCCGCGAGCGCCATCGGCAGCAAGCACCAGTGCAAGCAGTGCCACCCGCCGCACAACGCGCCGCCGGGCTTCGGCGCGGCGTGGTGGTCGCGCTGCAACGAGTGCCACGCCGCCAAGGTGGAGAGCGTCAAGCTGCGAGGGCCGACGCACTCGAGCTGCAACAACTGCCACAAGCCTCACCGCTTCGGGATCCCGCAGTGCACCACCTGCCACACGGACATGCAGTCGAAGGGGCTGCACAGCGTCGGCAAGCACGCCGCGAGCTGCACCTCGTGCCACGACCCGCACGTGAAGGGCGACCCGGTGCGCGCGCAGTGCCTGAAATGTCACACCGACCGGGTGAACCACGAGCCCAACGCCGTCAGGTGCCAGGCCTGCCACATGTTCCGCTAGCTCGTCGTCACTCGTCCTCGTCGTTCGAGCGCGCGTGCCCCACGACGTGGTGCAGGAGCAGGGAAGCCTTCTCGGCGGGCACGTCCCCGCGGATCGGAAACGGGACGTCGCGCCCGAGCAACAGGCGCTCGACGAGGAACGAGAGGAGCGCGATGTCGTGCGCGTCGTCCGTCTCGCGGTACTGCGCCGGGTCGCGGTTGACCCAGGCTTCTTCGACCACGCTGCCTTCGCCCTCGGGCCGCAGCCGCACACCGTAGATCGCGATCCCCGTCCAGCTCCGGTGAAACCACAACCAGGGCGCCTCGTAGAAGACGAACCACTTGTCTTCCATCTCCTCGGGCACGACCCCGCGCGCGAGGCGCGCGTGCTCGGCGGCGTCGAACGAGCGCTCGTACCCGATGCGCGCGCGCTCTTCGGGCAGCGGCTTCGTCTCCCACGAATCGCGCGTCGCGATTTTCATCGGTGCTCCCGGTCATCGTACCTCACCTCGAGCGAGCTCCGTCCTCACCGGCGAGCACGAGCCTTCGTGGATCGCGCGGCTGGTCCACGAAGGATCCAGGTGCGACGCGGAGGCGTCGAATTGCTCAGTGATATCGAAGGCGTCGGGCGGGCGCCAAGCTTGCAACGAAACTGCGCGAGGCCCCGATGGTCAACCTCCCCCGATTTGGATTCCCCGACGACAGCTCGTACGGCGACGAAGCGGTCACGACTCGTCTCTCCGGGCCGGACCTCGACGCTCTCGCGCCCCGCCAGTTCGTGCTCGCGCTCCCCGAATCGATGGTGCAGAAGCTCGCGGCGTCGGAGCCGCGGTTCGAAGGGGCCCCGTCGGCTCCTCCTCCGCCGTGGAGCCTGGACGTGACGGGTGTGACCCCGACGAGGCGACTGCGACTCGCCGAATTCCGAGTCAGGGAAGCGTTCGGGCGCGCGGGGGTGAGCCTCCTGTTCGTCCTCGCGAGCGCCGTCCTCGGAGGCACCTTGGCCGCGGCCGGGGCGACGGAGCTCGCGCACGGGGTCGGCAGCACGGAGCCCGTCGGCATCGCCATGCACACGCCCAAGACGCTCCACAAGTCCGTGCGCAGTCGCGACCACATCGCCGGCTCGTCGACGCAGCTGGACGCGGCCGTCACGATCTCGATCGACTCGCTCGCGCGCTCGCGCCGTCGCCGCTTCTGACGGGCTGTTCGAACCGACGGCCCGAGCCCTAGCGCCTGCGCAGGATCGATGCGAGGCGCTTGCCGGTCGCGGGATCGAAGGTCTGGGCGTAGTCCTGGCCGGACTCGTGGCCGCGCAACAGGACGACGTTGCCTCGAGCTTGCAGCTCGACCGCGTTCGAGTACTTGCTGTGGCCGATCATCAGCGAGTCGACGTCGCCCTGCCACGCGGGCGTGCCGGTCGCTTCGTCCAGCGCGACGAGCTGGGCGCCGGTCGCGATCGGGTTGTAGCGGGCGAGCACGATGTTCGGGCCGCTCCGCACGGCGCGCAGGGCTTCCGCGTGCGGGAGAGCGCCGGTCCAAGACCACCTCGGCGTGCCCTTCGCGTCGAAGAGGGTGACGGTCGGCTCGCTCGAGAGCGCGCCGTCGAAGACCCCGCCGGTCGCGAGCGCCGCGGCCAGCCGCGAAGACGAGTGGAGGAGCGTCGCGCCGTCGCTCGTGCGCAGGACCTCGCTCGACGCCGCGTTCGTCCACGAGTCGGACGTGACCACCATCACGTCGGCGTCGACCTGTCGAAGGAGCCCGCCCGCGACGGGCAGTCTCCTGCTCCACACGATTCTCGGGGTCGCGTCCGTGCAAAAGACCGTCGTCGCGGCGTCGCTGCGCTGCGCCCCGCACGCCAGCGTGCCCCCGATCTCCAGAGCCGTACGCCTGTAGCCGCTGTCCGGGATCACCGGAGCGAGCGTGGTGCCGACGACGGCGCCGCGGTCGTCGAGCGCTTCGAGCTTCTTGTCCGAGTGGACCACGAGCACGCGGCCGCCGAGCGCGACGATCGCCGAGACCGCGGTGGCCGCGCCGGCCGGCTTCGCGTCGCCGTCGGCGCTTCGATACCAGCGCGCGCCGTGCTCGCTCGAGCAGAACACGCCCGAACGTGAAGCGACCATCGACCAGCAGTCGTCCGAGGGCTTGTTCCATCGAAGCGAGCCGCGCGCCGTGTCGTAGGCGCGAAGCTCGCCGCGCACCCAGAGGTACGCCGTGTCCGTCGAGACGGCGTCGGAGAATACGAGATCGCTGGTGAGCGCGTGGACTGGCGCCATCGCGCCGAGGTCGACGAGATCGCCGCCGACGACGTCGAGCTCGGGTGCGGCCGGTCTCGGCGCCGGGGAGACCACCGGCGAGC
>DATIQP010000380.1:0-12338 GCA_035470765.1 Polyangiaceae bacterium
TGCGCCAGTAGCGCGCCGACATCTGCCTGCGCCTAGCTTGGCTTCATCCGATGCCGAGCGCCGTTCGAGCACGGTCCAGGATCGCAGCGACCTTCGTGCCAATGGTGCCCATCTGGACAGTAGCATCAGGCCACGTCACGCACGACTTGCTCGCCGGCCGGCGTCGATTGGCAATGACTCGTCTCATGCGCACCGGGACAGGGCCAACGCACCGAAGCTAGCGGGCGAGGTTGCGCTCGAGGGCCGCGAGAGGCGACCGGTGTGCGGGCCCTTCGCGCCGTGCCGCAAGTGAAGCGTCGAGCACCGGCAGCGAGACGCGGCGCGGCGTGCCCGCGGCCGGCTCGGCGGCCATCCGGTCGAGCGCGCTCATGAGCCGCGGCAGGACGACCTCCTCGGTGTAGCGGATCATGTGCTCGCCGCGCACGGCGCAGGCGATCGCCGTGCGCAGCGCGTGGACCCCGCGCGGCAAGGCACGAGCGAGCAGCCGCCAGAAGTGAGCGCGCTGCGCGCCGAGGATGCCGAGCCGGTAGAGGGCGCGCAGCGCGATCGTCACGTCCTCGGGCAGCAGCGGCGTCGGATGGACCGGCGCGCCGATGCGATCGACCACCGCCGCGCTCCTCCGGAAGTAGGCCTCCGGCGCGTAGAGGTCGGCGAGAAGACGGGCGTACCCCTCGACGAGCTCCCGCTCCGGCATCGTCGGCTTGAAGTTCGGCCGCGCGAAGGCGTCGCCGTCGGAGTGATCGCGCAGCCGTCCCTCGCGCTCGAGGCGGCGCCACAGCGCCGTGCCGGGGAGCGCGGCGAGCAACCCCGCCATCGCCAGGGGCAGCGGCGCGTCGCGGAGCAGCTCGCGCTGCGCGTCGAAGCTATGCGACCCGTCGCCGTCGAAGCCGACGATGAACCCCGCCATCACCTCGAGGCCTGCGGCGGTGAGCTTGTCGAGGGCTGCGCGCACGTCGACGCCCACGTTCTGCTTCTTGCCGGTCCGCTTCAAGGCCTCCGGGTCGGGCGTCTCGATCCCGATGAACACCGAGGTGAAGTTCGCGGCGTGCATCGCCTCGACGAGCCCGTCGTCGGCGGCCAGGTTCAGGCTTGCCTCGGTGTAGAAGGTGAACGGATAGCCTGCCTGTCGCTGCCATCGAGCGAGCTCGCCCAGGATGGGCCGTACCGCCTTCTTGTTGCCGATGAAGTTGTCGTCGACGATGAAGACCTCGCCGCGATGGCCGCGCTCGAGCAGCGCGTCGAGCTCGGCGGTGATTTGCTCCGGCCGCTTCACCCGAGGCACGCGCCCGAACATCTCGATGATGTCGCAGAACTCGCAGGTGAACGGACAGCCGCGCGAGATCTGGATGCACATCGACCGGTACTGCCGCATCTCGAGCAGGTCGAATCGCGGGATGGGCGCCTCGTGCAGCGACGGCCGCGCGGCGGGAGCCTGAAGAACGCGCGGCGCCTCCGGCCGCGCCTCGATCGCGGCGACGAGCGCGTCGACCCGCTCCTCGGCCTCTCCGAGGAACAGGCAGTCTGCGTCGTCGAACCGATCCGGCGAGGTGGTGCACGCCGGTCCTCCGACCACCGTGCGACGCCCTAGCTGCCGTGCCTGCGCCAGGACCTGGTGCAGGGAGGGCTCCTGCACGAGCATGCCGCCCACGAGCACCACGTCGGCCCAGCTCACATCGTCACGCCGCAGCGGTTCCACGTTCATGTCGACGAGGCGCATCTCCCAACCCTGCGGCAGGAGGGCAGCGACCGAGATCAGCCCGAGCGGAGGCAGCGTCGCGCGTTTGCCGATGAGGGGCAGGGCGTGCTGAAAGCCCCAGTAGGTCGTCGGGAACTCCGGGTAGACGAGCAGAAGCCGCATCGCCTGTCCTCATGCAGACCGAATGCCACAGCGTGTCGC
Organism: Polyangiaceae bacterium; assembly: GCA_035470765.1. GTDB lineage: Bacteria > Myxococcota_A > Polyangia > Polyangiales > Polyangiaceae > DASXHD01. Next base: position 1,898 of record DATIQP010000380.1, read on the forward strand.
CCGAGAGGCGCACGGCAGCGCGTCGAGCTCGAACCGAGCCAGGCGCCAGCCGTGCGAATCTCGTGCGCAGTGGCAGGCGACGATTGCGCGTCAGGCGTGGCGAGGATGGTGATACGCGCCGGTGATCAGGTGGTACGCGGCGAGCACCAGAACGGCGCCGATGACGGCGACGAACAGGCTCCAGAGGTTGAACCCGGTGAAGCCCACCTGGCCGATGAGGTTGAAGGCGAACCCGCCGACGAGGGCACCGACGACGCCGAGCACGATATCGAGCAACAGACCCTCGCCGGTCTTGTTGACGATCTTGCTCGCGATGAAGCCAGCGACCAGCCCGAGAATGACCCAGCCGATGATGGACATGATGTGCCTCGCTTCCAGAGACTCGATGAGGAGAGGAGCATCTTCCAGACCAGGGCGCGCTACTTCATGCGCATCGCGCGGGGCGGGCACGACAACGCCGACCGCCGAGGTGCGTTCCAGTCGAGGAGCTTGGACGTGGAGGCTGAGCGCGCTCACGCCTGCGGGCCAACCTGAAGGCGGGTGCGCAGCTGCTTCGCGTCCAGGGGTCGTGGCTTCGTCGTCCGGATGAAATCGAGCAGGATCGTGGCGAAGCGCTCCGGATCGTCGAGATACGGGTAATGGCCGGCGTCGGGGAAGACCTCGAGCCTGCTGCCCGGCATGAGCTCGTGGCTGTGGACCCCGTGGCGAACGGGGATGAGTGGATCTCGCTCGCCCCAAACGATCAGGGTCGGCAGCTCCTTCGCCAAGTACAGCTTGTCGGTGGCGCTCACGAGCTGACCTCCGAGATCGATGATGCTCCTCACGGTGTGGAGGAAGGCACGCCGCGTATCGGGCTGCTCGAGGGAGACGAAGCTTCGCCAGGTCTCGCCGAGATCGGCGCTCGCGCGAAAACCGATCTTACCCATCGTCGTCATCATCGCGCCGATGCCGCGCGCGGCCCCCGCGGCGAGCCAAGGGAGAACGAGCTCCGCGCCCGGTAGCGCCGCGGCCCTGAGGATGGGGTGGACCTCGCGGCCGAGACCGCCGCTCGACACGAGGACGAGCCGTTCGCAGCGCTCCGGAAACTGGTAGGCGAACTGCAGCGCCACGCCACCGCCGAGCGAGTGTCCGACGATCGTGCCACGCGGCTGTCCGAGCACCTCGAGAAGATCGCGGATCAGATTCGCGTAGGCCCCGAGCGAGTAGTCGCCTGGGGGCTTGGCGGACTCGCCGTGACCGAGCAGATCGGGGGCGATGACCGTGTGATGAGGGCTGAGCCGTGGGATGATGTTGCTCCAGGTCGCCGAGCTCCCCGCGATTCCGTGCAGGAGCACCACGAGGGACCCTTCGCCCGCTCTGCGGTAGCCGAACCGCCGACCGTGCAGCACGATCTGCTCCGTCCCCGTGGGGTTGTGTGTATTGTGCAACACGCCCTACCTCAGTCGACCCGCGTCTTCGTATCGAGCACGCGCGCGTACCATTCGCGCGTCGCGAACAGCTGCGTCGTCGTCTCCCCGTTTCGAATGAGGACGCCGACGTCGAGGTACGGGGTCTCGACGAGCGCCGCGCCGTCGCCCCCGCGATACTGCGCTCTCACCTGGATGTTGTTGCCGATGACGCGCAGGTCGGACAGCTCGGCGGCGCCGCGCGCGAACCGAGCCCAGGTCGACATGGTGAAGCCCTGGGATCCGAAGACGCTCCGCACGATACCCGGCGCGTCCAGGATGACGAGCGGGAGCTGCGCGTTCTTGAACTTCCCCGTGACCATGCCCGACATGCTCAGGCCGTGCTCGGTCGCGATGGAGAGCGGGTTGAGCGAGAGGTGGGCCCACCAGCCTCGCTGATCGGCCCCCGAGACGTCGCGAAGATCGATGCGCGCTCCGGCGAGGCTGCCCTTCCCCGAGCGAAGGTCGAGGTTGTGCAGCGTCGCTTCGACCGTACCGCTCGCGGTGACCACGGTCTTGCGGACCTCCGCGACCGCGCTCTCCACCTCGATCTTCGCGTGACCGGACACGGTGTGCGGCGCGAGGTCCGCGTGACCGTTCATCGTGGCCGAGCCCGCGCGCAGCGTGGGCTCCCCGAGGTAGGCGTTGAGAGTGCCGAGCTCTTTCACCGACGCGGAGGGCACGTCGACCGACACCGCCCAGCGATCGAAGGGCTTGGTCAGGTCGAGGTTGTCGATCCGAGCCGACGCGGCGACGGACGGCGCGGCTGCGACCTGCGTCTTGCCTCGATGAAGGCCGACCCCGTACGTCTCGACGGCGATCGCGAGCCGCGGATTGCCTTCCGGCACGTCCGCGCTCACGACGGAGGTCCCGGAGAGGCCGTCGTGGCCCGACCACAGGCTCCAACCGTTCGCGCGCGTCCACGCATGACTTCCGGGGACGAGCTGGCCGCGCTGCAGGGCGAAGGCGAACACCGTCGGCCCGGCCCCGCCCGCGACCGCGACATGCGCAGAGCGCAGCCATCGATCGAGGAAGCGCAGGTCCCCGACCTGGGAGTGACCCTTCGCCGTCGCGTCGAAGTATGCGAGCACCTCGGCGCCGTGGACGTCGCGCACGTCGAGCTCGGCGATGTGAAGCGCGAACGTTCCGCGGAGCTCGTTGGTGATCGTATCGTTGCCGGCGAAGACGCCGGCATCCTCGGTGTGGAACGACGTCGGCCGAACGGAGATCCTGCGGAGCGGCTCGAAATGGAACCCGCCTTCGACGTGACCGCTCGTGTCGGTCACGCGAATCGTGTCGACCCAGGCCTCTCGCACGTCGTCGACCACGATGTCGTCGATCTGGACCGACCAGAGACGATAGTTCTCGTCGGTGACGGGCGGCGGCGGGACGGCGGGCTTGAGCGGCGGGTCCGAGAAGCCGACGATCTTCGGCAGCTTCGCCACGTAGTCCGGCGTCGCGTCCGCGGGGTCGATCTTGAAGCGCATGCGCGTGGTGACGCCGCGCGCCCACGTGTCGTGCAGGCGAACGCGGCGCGAGAAGAAGTCGAACAGGCCGAGCGTGGCGTTCGCGCGCTCCGTGGTGACCGCCCACTGTACGGAAGAGTCTTCGCCGCGAATCACGAAGCCCGTCGTGTACACGCGCATGAACCACGGCGAGTACGCCGTGTGCCACTGCACGTGCACGTTCTCGGGCGCGATGCGATTGATCGCGGCCCTGGCGAGCCCGCTCAACAGGAGCGCGTTCACCACGACGAGGTACGTCACGCACAGGCCGACGAACGCGACGGCCGCGCGCAGCGGAAGCGTGCGCCAGTGGATCTTGCGCGGAACTGCCAGCAGCATCGGGGATGGCCCGATGAGGTGCATCTATCGAGCCACGCGGCCGCATGAGCTTCGCGCACCGAGGCACGCGTCGTGCTAGGTGCCCGGCATGGCAAACAGGGCAACCGAAGCGAAGAAGAAGATCAATTCCAAGATCGACGAGGTCGCGAAGAAGGCCAAAGGTCTCGCCGCCAAGGCGACCGCCAAGGTCGCCGAGGTCGCCGACAACGCGAGCGATCTTGCCGCCGGCGCTGAAGACAAGCTCGGCAAGACGGGGGAAAAGGGCGGGCACCGGATCCGGGAGGCCGCGGAGAAAACGCGCCACACCGTCAGGGAGATGGCCACGAAGGTGGTTCACGCCGCGCAGGAGAAGGCGCAGAAGGTAGTGCACCGTGCGGGGGAGCTCGCGAGCAAGGCCCAGCACCGGAGCCAGGAGCTGACGGGAAAGCCGAGCGCCAAACCGCGCGAGCCCAAGGGCGAGGACGAACGCTCGAGGTGAGCACATCGGTCACGGGCAGGGCCGTACCTGCGCGCAGCGGTAGGGGCGGGCGCGCGTAGGCTCCCGCGCAGGGCCGCGCGCAGGCGATCCGGTCGGCTCGCGTACCCGCGTCACCGAGCACGGCCGACCGCGCGCCGAGCGCCCGCGTGGGGGCAGCCCTCCCCTCCTCTACTCCGCCGCGGAGGGCTGTTGCGCTCCCGGGGCCCAGCCGTCCGACGTCGTCGATTCGACCGGCGCGCTCGTGAGCGACGCCTGGCGCGCCTCGAAGGCACGCAGGAAGCGGACGGTGAAGGCGAGCGTCGTCCCGAGCAGGCCCGGGTAACCGAGCGACGCGAGGGTGTACGGGATGGTGGGGTCGCCCATGCGCACGGTGTGAAGGTTGAAGGACAGCAGGCCCAGCGTGACCAGCATGCCGAAGAACCACATGACGCCGATCCACGCGCCCATCTCGAACGTGGTCACGGTGCCCGCCCAGCGGCCCTGCGCGAGGGGCCGCGGCTCGCTGTCGACCTGGTCGTCGGCGAGGGCTCGCGATCGGATCGTGGTCAGATCGTAGACGGCGGTGACGGCGCCCGTCGCGAAGAGCAGGCCGAAGATGCCGAGCATCGCGCGGGGGACGGCCATGGCGGGCCGCACCTGCTCGCCGAACCAGTCCAGGCCGAGGACGCGGTAGACGTAGGCCTCGATGGTGCCGCCGGCGGCGAAGCTGAGGACCATGCCGAGCATGCCCGTGAGGAGCGTCCAGAAGGCGAGCTTCGAGAGGCGCTCGTCGAAGCGCTCGATGCCATGGATGGCTGGGATGGCGACGTATGCGGCGCCGATGACGAGGAAGCCGAACGTCCCGAACAGGGCCATGTGGCCGTGCGCGGGCGTGACCCACGTGCCGTGCTCCCAGAGGTTGGTGAGCGCGAAGGTCTGCGAGAAGCCGAGCACGCCGGCGCCGACGAGCTCGAACACCGCGGAGCCCACGATGAAGTAAAACGCGGCCTTGTTGCGCAGGGGCTTGTCGCCGTGCTTGGCGTCGAGGAAGACGTGCCAGATGCAGAAGAGCATCGGCAGCGGCTCGAGCGCGCTGAAGAGCGAGCCCCAGAACTGCCAGAAGGACGGCGTGCCGATCCAGAAGTAGTGGTGGGCGTTTCCGATGAGGCCGGTGAGGGCCACGAGGGCGACACCCCAGAATACGGCGAAGCCAACCTCGCGCTCGTCGGCGTCGAAGAACTTCTGCAGCAGGAAGCCGACGAGGCTGATGTGCAGGATCTCCCAGACGCCCTCGACCCAGTAGTGCACGACGTACCACCGGAAGTACTCCTGGAGGTCGAGCGAGCGCGCGGAGACGAACGCGAAGAGCCACATCGTGGCGAGGCCGCCCAGGCCGATCGCGAGACCCCAGTGGATCTCGCTCCACTTGCGAACGCTCGGGAAGACGTGCACCACGATGTACATGAGCGTGGCGAAGCCGACGAGCAGCAGGATGTCGGTGATGCGGCCGCCCTCGAGGTACTCGAGGCCTTGCTGCAGCCACGGCTGATTCCACTTCCAGCCGGCGATCCCTTTCTGCGCGAGCGGCAGGGTGAACGCGGACCACAGCACGATGGCCCAGATCGCGACGAGCAGCGCCTTGACGAGCCACGCGGGCCGCATCTCGCGGCCGCCGAGCAGCGGCCCGATGAACACGAGCGTGCCCGCGAAGCCCGTGACGATCCACACGATGCCGAGGTTCAGGTGGAACGCGCGCGCGACGTTGAAGTGGAGCACTCCCTGGAGCAGGTACGGGTCCCACTGGATCGCGGCCAGCAGCAGGCCGAACGCGACCTGCACGAGGAACAGGACGAGCATGCTGACGAAGAAGCCGTAGGCGAGGCGCTGACTTCGATACTGGATCTCCATGGGCGGTCCTATTTCAGCGACTGGATGTACGCGACGAGATCTGTCACGTCGGCGTCGCCCAACCGACCGCGGAACGAGGGCATCAGCGACGCGGAGTAACTGCCGACGATCTTCGCGTTCGGGTCGAGGATCGACTCGGTGAGGTACGCGTCGTCGGCGCGCGCGGCGCTGCCGTCGGCGAGCGAGACCTCGGCTCCATAGAGCGCCTTCCACGTGGGGCCGACGAGGCGCCTGCCGTCGGTCGAGTGGCACGCCGTGCAGCCCATCTCGGCGGCCTTCGCCCTGCCGCGCGCCGCGGGATCGGCCGGCGGGCGCGGCGGCGCAGGCGCGGCGGCGAGCGCCCCCTGCCCCGGCGCTCCTTCGAGGGTGGCGCGGGCGCGGGCGCGTGACTCGGGCGTCGCCACGATGTCGGCCGGCCACCCGTGCGTATCGAGCTTCGAGGTGTACTCGAGGAACGCCACGAGCGCGGGGACCTCGACGGGGCGGAACGGCAGGTTCGGCATGAGCGACTCCTTGCCGCCGCGCTCGTTCACGCGCCTCAGCGCCCCAGGGTACTTGGCGTAGTAGTCGTCGACCGACAAGGCTGCGATCTCGCCCTTCTCGCGGCCCATGTCGATGCGCATGTCCACGACCGCCTTGGTCGGCCACGTCCCCGGCGACGCGAGGAACGCCTCGACCCACGCGGGCCCGGCATCGCGATAGATGAACGTCAGATCGGGCGCGAAGTAGGCGCCGTTGCCCACGACCGTGTGGCAGTCCATGCAGCTGTAGGCCTGGAAGACCTTCTTGCCGTCCACGGCGCTCTGGCCGCGGAAGGTGACGGCGTCGGGGTCCGGGCGGTGACGATCGCTCGCGAACGACGCGCCTCCGAGAGCGATCCAGATCACGATCATCGCGCCGAGCGCGGCGAGCGCGATCTTGCGCCTGCGGGACTCGTCACGGCCGTCCACGGGGAGCCTCCTCGTGGGCGTGGTGGAGGAGCGTCCGGGTGGCGCGCAAGAACGCGAGCAGTACGTAGACGCAGAGCAGGACGCCGACCGCGAAGTACGCGATCCAGGCGGGGCCCGCCTCCGCCCAGAAGTCGAACGACCAGTGCACCGGCAGCGACAGAAGCACGAACGCGACCGTGGCCACCGCCGTGATCACGAGATCGTGCGCGAGGTGCGAGGGCTCGCGCTCTCCGGGTTTGCAGCTCACGACGCCGCTCCCGGACACCGGGAAGAAGATGCTGGACGAGGCATGTATGGGTACCCAAGCATCTCGCGTGCCCGCGCGGATTCCGCGCTTTTCCCCACGCTCCGCGCGCCTCCCTACGCGCGAGCGTTCCGCGTTGGAACGCGTGGAATGGGAGCGCGCGGCGCCCTCACCCCGCCGCCTTCGCCGGCTCGACCCACCCCTTCGGCACGTACGAGCAGAGCGGGTCGTAGTCCATCATCTCGCCGGTCATCGCGTAGGCGCGAGCGCGCGAGCCGCCGCAGACGCGCCTGAACGGGCACACCCCGCATTTGCCGCCCAGCGACGAGACGTCGCGCAGCCGCGTGAAGAGCGGCGAGGTGCGGTAGAGCGCGGCGATGTCGTCCTTGCGGACGTTGCCGGCGCTGACCGGCAGAAACCCGCTCGGGAAGACGTCGCCGTGGTGCGAGACGAAGAGGAAGCCCTGGCCGTCGTTGATCCCGCGCGGTCCGAGCACCTGGCCGTCGGCGTCGACGTCGTGCAGCACGCCGACCGACTTCGTACGCCGCTCCATCTGCACGCGCCGGAAGTGCGGCGCCGCGGTCGTCTTCACGTCGAAAGGCGCCGTCTCCGCGATCTCCGCGAGCTCGACGAGCGCGCGTTCGAGCTCGTCGGCGCCGAGCAGCAGCGCCTTGTTCGCCCGGCCCGTCGGCACGACGACGAAGACGCTCCAGAGCACCGCTCCGACGTCCTTGACGAGCTTCGCCATCGCGGGGAGCGCCTCGCGGTTGTGGTGGCCGAGCGTGGTGTTGATCTGGCGCTCGATGCCGAGCGCGTTCGCGTCCGAGAGGATGCGCATCGTGTGCTCGAAGCTGCCCTGCACCCGCCGGAAGGCGTCGTGCGTCGCGGCCTCGGGCCCGTCGACCGACACGGCGAGCCGCGCCATCCCCGCGTCGCGCATGGTCGCGAGCAGCTCGCGCGTCATCAAGCGCGTGCCCGAGGGCGTGACCGCCATCGTCATCCCGGTCTTGGCGCCGTGCTCGATCAGCTCGACGAGATCGGGGCGCTTGGCGGGATCGCCGCCGGTGAACACCATCAGCGGCGTGCCCATCGCGGCGATCTGCTCGAGCAGGCGCTTGCCCTCGTCGAGCGTGAGCTCCAGGGGATCGCGCGACGTGACCGAGGAGGCCCGGCAGTGCACGCACGCCAGGTCGCACGCTCGCGTGAGCTCCCAGATGGCGAGCAGCGGGTGGTCGTCGAACGGATGCGCCACGTCGCGCCGCCGCAGCACGGAGTTCGTGTTGGTTTGCATGGGGTCGGCGAGGGGCAGTGCGAGGCCCGTGCCGACGCGCGCCGCCGCGGAATCTAGCCGCTCTCAGCGGTCCTAGCGTTGGCCCGTGTTCCGTCCTGGAACGCCTGGAACGCTACTTCCCGAAGGCGAAGCCGGCCCCGGCGCCCGCGGCGTAGCTGAACGCGCAGATGCCCCAGTCGTGCAAGCACTGGAAGCCGAGCTCGGCGGGGCGCACCATCACGTAGAGGCCCTGGGTGAGGAAGACCTTGGCCTCGATGCCGCCCGTGCCCGCGACGCCCGCGTGCGGGCCGTCGAAGATGTAGCCGGCGCCGATCGAAGCGAAAGGATCGACGTTGATCTCGAGCGAGCCGGCCTTGAACGGGATGTCCCAGCCGAGGCGCAGGACGGTCGCCCCGGCGGCGTGGCCCTGGACGCCGGTGATGTAGAACGCCTGGCGGACGCCGACCACGAAGCCGTCGTGGCGGCCCGAGGGGTGATAGCCGAACTCGATGTCGGGGCGGAACGCGGTCCACGAATACGACGTGCTGAAGGGGCCGAAGATTTGAATGTTCGGGAAGTCCCAGTAGTTCACGCCCACGGAGCCCTGGACGTAGGCCGGCCCCTGCGACGACTCCTGCGCGCCGTCGGCGAGCGCGCTCGGAGACGCGCCGAGCAGCGACGCGGTGACGGATGCGACGGTGAGCAACGTCTTGGTCTTCGTCATGTTTCAGCGAGTATCACAGGTTGCTCCCGGAGGGCGTGCCGCGCGTTAGGATGAGCGCGGATGGCGACCCTGCGCATCACGGCACCCTACTCGGCGGCGGAATCGTGGGGCTACGATCGCTTCATCGCGCCCGCGGTCGCCGAGCTCGCCGGTGAGCTGACGGCACGGATCGATCCGCTCTTGCCGCGCGGCGGCGCGCTGCTCGACGTGGGCTGCGGCGGCGGGCAGAACCTGCTCGCGATCGCGCGACGGAGACCCGACGCCAAACTGACGGGCGTGGATCTCTCGGCCGAGCAGGTCGGGCGCGCGCTCGCGCGAGCAACGGCGGCCGGAGCGAAGGTGAGCGTCGTCGAGGGCTCCGCGCTCACCCTCCCCTTCGCCGACGAGTCGTTCGACGCGGTGCTCAGCGTCGCCTCGATCAAGCACTGGCCCGATCCCGCTCTCGGGCTGCGCGAGTGCGTGCGCGTGCTGCGACCGGGCGGGAAGCTTCGCGTGATCGAAGTGGACCGCGGCTGCCGGCTCGACGACGCGCGCCGCTTCGTCGGGCGCTGGCGGCTGCCCGGGCCGGTCCGGCGGCTTTGCCTCCCGCTGTTTCACACTTACGTGGCGGGCCAGGGCCTCGATCTCGACGACGCACGTGCGCTGCTGGCGCCGCTCGGCTTGCTCGACGCCTCGGTCGAGCGACTCGACGGGATGCCGGCGCTCATGATCGGTGGGACCAAGCCGAGCTGACGCCCGCGGTCGTCGCCCCGGCACACACTGGCACGCGAAAACGACGAGAATCCCAGCGCGCAGGACGTGGCATGCGGCGTGCTGCTCCGCCGAACATGCGCGTTCTTCTTCTTTCGGTCGTGTGGGTGCTCGGTGGGTGCTCGACGAGCTCCCAGGCGACGGGGCCGACGCCCTGCAACGGGCAGACGTGCAAGGTGGGCGAGGCGTGCGTCGTCACGACCGCCGGGGGCGGGGCGTGCGTCATGCCGGACGACGCGGGCGTTTGTCCGAACGGGACGCACTCCACGGGCTGCTGCGACAACACGACGACGACCTACGCGTGCCAGGCGCTCCCCGCCGCGTGCGGCGGCGCGCTCGCGTGCCCCTGCGCGTCGACGCTCTGCCAGTGCGGAGGCTGCGCGATCGCCGACGCGGGCGTGCTCCAGTGCCAGTGCATGTACCCCTGAGCGCGGTCAGGCTTCGAGGGCTTGGGGACTGAGCAGGGCGACGCCGTCGCGCGTCCGCCGGATCGCCCCGGATCGTTCGAGCTGGGCGAGCGCCCTCGAGACCGACTCGTGACGCAGCGCGAGCAGCGCCGCGAGATCCCGGCGCAGCAGGTGCTGCGGGATCACCTCGAGCTTCCGCGGCGGGGACAATACGTCGGCGAGCGCGGTGAGCAGCGCGGCGACGCGGGCGCGCGCCGTCGGCTGGTTGCGCGCATTGGCGAGCCGGTCCATGCGCTCGAGCGCGACGGTGTGCAGGCGGAGCATGTCACGCGTCGTCCCCATCGAGGAGCACGAGGACTGCTCGAGGCTCAGCGAGGGGCAGAGGCAGACCATCGCCTCGGCGGCGGCGTAGCCGGAGACGCTCTCCTCGTTCCCGTCGAGC
>DATIQP010000381.1:0-7063 GCA_035470765.1 Polyangiaceae bacterium
CGGACGATCGGTGCCATCCTCGTCATGGCCGCGCTGACGGGCCTCTTCATCCTGTTTCTCTTCCTGGCCGTACCGTACTTCGCGGTGGAGATCCGCGACGCCGCCGCCGATCTGCCCGAGCAGATCGACAAGCTGCGCTCGCGGGTCGAGCCGTTCCTCTTCCAGAACTTCAAGCTCAAGCTCCCCCACACGTGGAGCGACCTGCACCTCGACTGGCAGACGCCAACCACCTGGAGCGCGCTGAGCGAGGCCCTGTTTGGCACGCTCAGCTACGTCGCGGTCGTGCTCAGCGTCCTGGTCGTGCCGGTCTTCGCGCTGTACCTGCTCATCGACTTCGACCGCATCGTCAAGTACACGGGCAAGCTGGTCCCGCGGCGCTGGCTCCGCACGGTGACCGCCGTCGCCATCCAGACCCACCGCACGCTCGGCGGCTACGTGCGCGGCCAGCTGACGGCGTGCTTCGTCCTGGCGGCGCTCTACGCGACCGGCCTGCGCATCGTGGACATCCGCCTCGCCGTCCCCATCGGCGTGCTCACCGGAATGCTGGCGTTCGTGCCGTACGTAGGCTTCGGCATCGGCGTGAGCCTCGCGGTGGCGGTGGCGCTGCTCAACTGGCACGGCGTCGGCCCGCTCGTCGGCGTGCTGCTCGTGATGGGCAGCGTCCAGGTCCTCGACGGCATGCTCATCACCCCGCGCATCGTGGGCAAGTCGGTCGGCCTCGCGCCGCTCGAAGTGTTGCTGACCATGATGGCGGCCGGCTCGCTGCTCGGCTTCTTCGGCGTGCTGCTGGCCGTTCCGCTCGGCGCCGTGCTGAAGATCCTGCTGCAGCGGCTGGTGAAGGTCTACCTCCACTCGGAGTTCTACGCGCGGACGCTGGAGCCGAGCGTCGCCCCCGTGACACCCGTGCCCAAGGGCCCCGATCGACCTTCGGCCGACGAACGAAAGAGGAACATCTCATGAGCGAAGTGACGACGGAGCGCGTGGCGCGCACCCTCATCGTGACCCTCGCGCGCCCCGAGGCGCGCAACGCGCTGACCCTCGACGTGGTGCGCGCGCTGCGCTCCGCGCTCGACGAGGCCGCCAGGGACGCCTCCGTGCGCTGCGTGATCCTCACGGGCGGCGGCGGGCACTTCTGCGCCGGCGCCGACCTGCGGAAGAACATGGAAGACCCGGCCGTCATGCAGAAGGCCGACGAGTACATCGACGAGTTCCACGGCTTGATCCGCGCCATCGTGCGGTGCCCGAAGCCCACGGTGGCCATGGTCGACGGCGCGGCGGTCGGCTTCGGCGCCGACATGGCGCTGGCCTGCGATCTGCGCGTCGTGAGCACGCGCAGCTACGTGCAGGAGAAGTTCGTGGGCATCGGCCTCATGCCCGACGGCGGCGGGACCTTCTGGCTACCCCGCCTGCTCGGCACCGCGCGGGCGATGCAGCTGTGCCTGCTCGCCGACAAGCTCGAGGGCCCGAAGCTCGCCGAGCTCGGCGTGGCGGCCCTCGCCGTCCCCGCCGAGAACCTGCGCGAGCGCACCCTCGAGCTCGCCGCCCGCCTGGAGAAGGGCCCCCCGCTCGCCTACGCCGCCATCAAGGAGGCGCTCTACGCGAACTTGGGCGACCTCGACGAGGCGCTGCACCGCGAGCGCACGGGCCAGCTTCGCCTGCTTCGCACCGGCGACGTCATGGAGGGCGTGCTGGCGTTCATGCAGAAGCGCGAGCCGGACTTCAAGGGCCAGTAGTCGCGGCCGCCCGCTCGAGCGCAGCGGTCAGGAGCGCTCACCGACCCACGGCGTGAGGAGCCAGTCGCGCAGCGCAGCGCCCGGACCGAGGCGCCCCAGGCCGATCATGAGCTTGGCGAGCGCGGCCTCCGGCGTCATGTCGCCACCCGTGATCGCGCCGGCGGCGGCGGCGGCGGCTCCGCCCGAGTAGCGCGAGAGATCGACGAAGCCGCGCAGGCACTGCGAGACGACGACGACGGGCACGTTGGCCTCGCGCGCCTCCTCCAGCGCCGGGATGAGCGAGCGGCCCAGCTGCGGGAGGTTGCCGGCCCCGTACCCCTCGAGCACCAGCCCCTTCACGCCCGCGCGCACCGCGCTCGACACGAGCCGCTCGTCGAGCCCCGGGAACACGCGCACCGCGAGCACGCGAGGCTCGAGGCGATCGTCGAACGGCGCGAGCACCGGCGCGGGCGCCCTCACGTGCGGGGCGAGCACCGTCTGGACGCCGAGCTGCGCGAGCGGCGCGCAGTTGGGCGAGTCGAAGGCGTCGTACCCCCACGCGTCGCGCTTGGTGGCCCGCGCGCCGCGGAGCACGCGCGAGGCGAAGGCCACGCTCACCTCCGGCACGTTCAGCGTCGCGACGAGCGCCGCGTCCACGAGGTTCTCGCGCGCGTCGGTCCGCACGTCCACCAGGGGTCTCTGCGACCCGGTGAGCACCACGGGCTTCGTCAACGGACCGAGCATGAGCGCCAGCGCGCTCGCGGTGTAGGCCATCGTGTCGGTGCCGTGGACGATCACCACGCCGTCGACCTCGGACGAGGCCACCGCCGCGTGCACCTCGCGGCCGAGCGCGACCCAGTCGGACGGCTGCATGTCGCTGGAGTCCATCGAGAACAGCTGCCGCAGCTCGATCGACGCGACCCGGCCGAGCGCGGGCACCTCGGAGAGCAGGTCGGGCACGTCCTCGAGCGACAGGCTGGGCGACGACGCGCGCGCGGGCCCCGCCGCGGGCTTCATCAGCAGGGTGCCGCCCGTCAGCAGAAAGCGCAGCCGTTTCGACGCCACGACGTCAGAATACTCGACTGTCGACCTTGATGGTGTCGCCCGCTTGCACCGGGACGTCCGGCTGGGTCCCGTCGCCGATGCCGTCGACGTTCACCGTCACGGTCACCGTCTTTCCGCCCGAGATCTGGCGCACCAAGACCACGTGCTTGCTGTCCGCGATCGAGGTAAACCCGCCCGACTGGGAGATGACGTCGAACAGCCGCAGCCCGTCCGTCCAGGAGACGCTCCCGGGCTTGTTGACCTGCCCGATCACGCTCACCTTCTTCGACGCGTACTGCTTCACGACCAGCGTCACCTGCGGGTTGGTGAGGATCTGCTTCTCCTTGAGCGTGGCCCGGAGCTTGTCGACGAGCTCCTGAGGCTCCAGGCCGCAGACGTTCTGCACGCGGTCGATGTACGGGAAATCGATCGAGCAGTCCGGCTGGACGCGGTACTCCTTGGGCAGGTCCTTCTCGCCGACGATGTTGACCTCGAAGAGGTCGCTCGGGCCGAGCTTGGTGCTGGGCACCGCCGGCGGCAAGTTGGACGGAGGCCCGCCCCCGGAGCAGGCCGTGAGGGCGATGAGCAAGACAACGACGGAGCGCCTCATTTCGAGGGTATGTAGCGCGATGTCCGACCGCCGTTCAAGTCGGGCGCGGCTCAGCCGCCCGTCACATGAACCAGCGGAAGCCGAGATACGCCTCGAAGCGCCTGAAGGCCATGTGGTAGAGACCCCCGGCGTTGTCCGCGGGGAGCGCGACGCTGCTGATCTCCTCACCGTAGCGGAGTGTGGTGTTGAGGCCGAGCGTATTGCTGAAGCGGTACTCCGCGAAGAGCGTCGCCTCGATGAACGGATCGACGAACGACGCGTGAGCCACGGTCATGTTGGCGGGGTTGGTGTTGCCCGCGGGATTGATGAAGACGGTCGGGTACTCGCGCGCGCTGCCGGCTCCCTCGAGAGAGATGAGCGCGCGACCGCCGAAGAACCAGGAGAACTTCAGGTACCCCTTGTCCGATCCGTAGAAGCTTCCGAGGTAGCTCTGCGCAAAATCCCGTGCGTAGCCGATGCTCAGCGCAGAGACCGAGAGGCCCACCGCATTGGGGTCCTGTTCAGCCGCTGGGTTGGCCGTGAGGAAGAATCTGCCCTCGAGCTGCCCGATGACGCTGTCGTACTGCTGGATCGCCGGGTTCCCGCCGGTGTCCACGAAGCTGCCGCCGTAGCCCGCAAAGGCGAGCAAGGCGAAGCGCGGCCCGATGAGGCCGTTCAAGCCGAGACGGCTGCGCACCGGCGTCGAGTTCATCAGGCCGTTGATGGCGATGGCTTGCTGCTGGTAGTTGATGAGGGCGACGTTGCCGTCGTAGATGAGGGAGGTCTTCGGCCCGAACCGCCAGTTCCCTCGAGTGAAGAAGGTGTTTTGGAAATTCTCGAACGGCGTCGCGGTACCCGCATCGAAGAACGTGAAGTTACCGTTGTAGCCGAATTTCCAATCGAGGGTGCCTCCACCCGGCTTCAACGTGAAGTCGGCCCCCGCATTCAGGACGTTCTGATTGAAGTTCTGGAACGTATTGCCCGAGGTGTTGGGATTGATGGTTCGATCGTACCCAGCCTGGAGACCAAAACTGAACGGGCGCTGCGGCAAGACATCCACGCGACCGTTCAGGTCCGCAGACAAGCCGTTGATGCCATTCTGGTTGAGGATCTCCTGGTCCCCGATGAACGCTCGATACGTCGCGGAAGCGCCCAGGCGGAACGTCACCTTGGGAGGCTCTGCGTTCTGGTCGCCCTCCTTGCGCTGCGCTTGGAGCGTCGAGAGATAAAGAGACGGGGTAATCCGGAAGATCCCAGCCGGAACCGGGTTCGAGTTGGCGTACCCGGTGTTGTAGGTCCGGTTGAACCAGTTCGAGTCAAAACCGACCTCGCCGCCGATTGCCGGGTGCAGCTCGAAGTCACCGACCTTGATGCCGATGCCCTCGTTGTAGCGGCGATCGGCGAGCCAACCCTGCGCGTGGGCGGACTTCTCCACCAGCAGGGAAGCCGCGAGGGTCAAAGCAATGGAGAAGGTGGTTAGTCGTCGGCTTTGCATGCGCAAATCCGCCTGCGTGCGGCGCGTCGTACTACCGCGGCCCAAGCCGGCGCGAGTGGGGACCGGCTTACACTAGTTAGAGCACGTAGTGCAACTGGGTGGGTTGATGACGATGTTCGGATCTGGAGGCGGAGCCTGGAATTCGTCGTCCGGCGGCAGGGTCGGGTCGACGCTGGTCGTCACCTTCGACTCGCCGATGAGGGTGGCCTCCTCGCCGATGCACTGGTTCGCCTCGGCGGAGAGCTGCTCGGTGCGCTGGCGCAGCACCGTCAAGATCGTGAACTCGTGGTTGCCGAGCTCGGTGTCGTTGCGGTTCACCGCGAGCTGCAGCGAGGAGCGGAGGTCCTTCGCCGAACGGACGGCCACGTCGATCTGCGAGAGCTTGTCGTTCAGGCAGAGCGTCTTGACGACGTCGCGCGCGGCGCGTGCCTGCTCGAGCATCCGCCGGACGTTGCCGGCCGCCTGCTCCATGCGAGAGATCTGCGAGTCGGACTCGACGAGCTGCTGCTGCGGGGAGAGCTGCTGGGTCTTGGTGAAGCCCACCTGCCCGCTGCCGGCGGTGGTCGCGGGCGTGCCTGCGGTGTCCGTCTGCGCGAGCGCAGGAACCGCGGCGATCGCGACGGCGACAATCACGCCGAACCACTTGAGTTTGCTAAGGCGCATCAAGCCTCCCGAGAACCGAGCAACGAGCCACCCCAGAAACGAGGATGGCGACCTTGTGGGACACGAGCAATGTACCGGCCGAGGTGGAGTGTGTCAATCGGGGTCGTCCCCGAAAAACGTCGTGTTTTCACGAAGAAAACACGTTGTCCAGCTTATCCGATGCCGCTCGGCCCTCATCCATTCAAGCCGGCAGGCGCGGGTCAGCCGCCCTGCTTGACGAACGTGACGGGCACCTGGACCGTGGAGCCGCTGCCGCCGGGAGCGTCGAAGCTCGCGTTGCGCGCCTTCTTCATGATGCACGACTCGACGTCCGACGAGAGGCCCGAGCCGCCCACCTTGTTGACGCTCTCGACCTCGCCGTTGGGCGCGATCTTGATGGCGAGCACGATCTTTCCTGCCATCGACGGGTCGTTCGACAGACCCTTGTTGTAGCAGGAGCGGAAGCCCGGACGCAGGCCGGCGATGGTGCGCTCGGCGTTGGCCACGGGAGCCGACGTGGAGACGGCGCCCGTCTGCGCTTCGCCGGTCGGGCCCTTCACCTCACGCCCCTGCCCGGCCGTGCCGCCGCCGCCGCCCTGCGTTTGACCGAGCGACTGCAGGCCGCCGCCGCGCGAGCCCGGGATGGTCGCGCCGCCGCCGCCGGCGAGCTTCAGGTCGCCGCCGGTGTTGCTCACGCCGGCGGCCGACTGCGCGACCGCGCTGAGGTCGCCGACGGGGACGTCGCTGCGGTTGAGGGCGCCCTGCACGGCGCTGTTTCCGCCGAACGCCGCGAGCATCTGCATCTGCATCGTCTGGGCTTCCTGGGCCAGCGCGGCCGCCTTGGCTTCGCTGATCTTGCCGGGCGCCGCGTTGGTCTGCTTGCTCTGACCGGTGTCCTTCTTCGCCTCCGACGCCGACGTGGCCGACGTCGCCGGCGCGTCCGACTTCTCCTCGATGGGAGGCGGCGCGGGCAGGTTCCTGGTCATGTCGATCAGGCCGGCGACGTTCTCGTCACCGACGACCGGATCGAGCCAGTCGGAGTACATCGCGCCGATGAAGCCGAAGTGGAACATGAAGCTGAACGCGGCGATGATCGTCAGCGTCCAGTCGATCTGGCTCGCGAGGCCGCCCTTCACGGAGAGCGGCAGCTGCGGGCGCGGCTGCGGCGGCGGCGGCGCCACGAACTGGAACAGGAACGTGATGTCGCCGATGACGACCTTGCCGCGCGCCTCCTCGGTGAGCCGGATCTGGTACGCGGGGCCGACGCGCTTCGCCTGGCCACGCAGGCCGGCGAGGTCGCTGATGCCGGTGGCGAGCGCGACGCGCCCTGTCATCCCGTCGAGGAAATTCAGGTAGTAGTCGTTGCCGACGAGCTCGAAGAGCTTGAACTGGGGAGGGATGTTCGGCGTGGGGACGACGAAGGTGGACTTCTCGCTCTGACCGATGGAGACGCTCGTCCGCTGCTTGATGATGCGCTCTTCGATGACCCGGCCGGCCTGCACGAGGCCGATGCGGAGCACCTTCGGGCCCGTCTGCTGCGCGACGGCCCGCATCACGGCCGTCATCTGGCCGGGACGTCCT
>DATIQP010000382.1:0-1643 GCA_035470765.1 Polyangiaceae bacterium
TCGTCGCTGGCAAGTACCGCATCGAGCGCCCGCTCGGCAGCGGGGGGATGGGGGTCGTCGTGTGCGCGACGCACCTCCAGCTCAATCAACTCGTCGCGCTCAAGTTCCTCGTCGACAGCGCCCTCGACGCTCACGTCGCCGGCGAGCGGTTTCTGCGCGAAGCCCGGGCGACCTTCCGCCTTCGAAGCGAGCACACGGTGCGCGCCATGGACGTGGGGACCCTGTCCAACGGGCAGCCGTTCATCGTCATGGAGCTGCTGGAGGGCATGGACTTCAAGCAGCTCGTCGCCGAGCGCGGGCCGCTGCCTCCGCAGGAGGCCGTGCTCTACTTGCTCCAGGTCTGCTCGGCGCTCCAGGAGGCCCACGCCGTCGGCATCATCCACCGCGATCTCAAGGCGCGGAACCTGTTCTTGACCCGCCGGGTCGACGGCGCGCCGTGCGTCAAGGTGCTCGACTTCGGCATCTCCAAGCTCGGCGAGGACGAGGCACCGCTCACCCTGCCCGACGTGGGCATGGGCTCGCCCCGCTACATGGCCCCGGAGCAGTGGAGCTCGGCGGCGACGGTGGATGCGCGAGCGGACATCTACGCGGCGGGTGCGGTGCTCTACGAGCTGCTCACCGGACAGCTCCCGCTTGGGGGCATGGCGCTCGCGGAGGTGATCAAGCGCCTGCGCGCCGGCGCGATCCCGTCGCCGAAGGACATCCGCCCCGAGCTCCCCGACGCGCTCTGCCGGGCGCTGATGAAGGCGCTGCGTCCGCACCCGGAAGAGCGCTACCCGACGGCGATGCACTTCGCCCAGGCGCTGCGCGAGGCCATGCCGGAGGCCGAGACCCGCGCGCTCCCCAAGCCGGTGATGGCGATGACCATGCCGACCGCGGTGATTTCGCCCGAAGTGATGCGCGCGCGCGCCCAGCTCGCCCAGAAGCTCGCAGGGGCAGCGCCGGCCTCCTCGCGGGACTCCGAGGATCTCTCGACCACGGTCGACCAGCGACCTGCGGTCGGCGCTCCGGCCACGCGCGCCGCCGCCGCTGAGCTCAGCATGCAGGACGACTACGAGCAGGAGCAGGCGACGACCGTGATGCAGCCGGGGCAGGCGCAACAGGCCATGGCGACGCTCCAGGCCGCCCAAGGGTTGCCGCAGCTCCAGGCGTTGCGCGAGCCAGGGGGCGCCACGAAGGTCTCGCCGCGCCTCGAGCGGCCGCCCACGCCGGCCATCCCGATCGACCTGCCTCCGCTCGACGCGACGCACGACGAACCACACCTCGCTCCTCCGGCGTACGCGCCGCCGGCTCAGCCTCCCGCGGCGCCGGGTGCGCCGGCCGCTCCGCGATGGGCGCCGATGCCCACGCCGCAGCCCGTGTCGAGGGCGCCCACGGCGAGAGCGCCAGGCCGGGGGATTCCCGCCTGGTTGTTCTGGACGCTGCTGGTCGTGTCCTTCTGCTTTGCGGGCGGAGTCGCCGCGGCGCTGCTCACGCGATGGTTCCAGTGATATAGACACCGGCCATGGACTTCGAGCTGACCGAAGAGCAGAAGCTCATTTCGACCACCGCACGGGATTTCGCCCAGCGCGAGATCGCGCCGAAAGCCGCCGAGATCGACAAGTCGGGCCGCTGGCCGGCGGAGATCGTCGCGCGGATGGCGG
>DATIQP010000383.1:0-3083 GCA_035470765.1 Polyangiaceae bacterium
GTGTGAAACGAGGTCGAGGCGCGGTTGCTCGACCACTCGTCGAGCGCCAGGCCCTCGCCCAACCCGAGCAAGATGCCGGTGGCAACCGTCTGCGGGACGCCGCGCCGGATGGGGACGAGCCCGTTCACCACGGCGACCCCCACCGCACCGAGGCCCGCGCCGACTGGCACCGTCAGCGCCACGGCGAGCGAAGCGGTCGCGTACGCGTTCCCGTGCTGCGCGAGCCCGTCGACGAACATGCCCGCCGACCCGCCGTAGGCGATGCTCGTGAGGTACAGCATGGCCCACTCGTCGCCGGTGGGTCGCGCGCGCCGAGGAGTCGGTGAAAGCGCTGCATCCGCCCGAGCTTGGGGGGGGCCGGAGTCCGGCTCGTCCGCGGCGAAAGCCTCGCCCGCCAGCCCGATCGCGGCTGCCACGACCCACACCGCGACCCTCGCCTTCCCCATTCGACGAGCGAAGATAGAGGATCTTCGACGCGCATGTACGATGAAGTGGGCGGCCCTTCCGCCCCGCTGCGAGCGGGAGCGGTTTGGTTTCGGCGAGAGCCGTGGCATAGTCGGCCCCCACAGGCTGGGGGTGGGGCCGGACGTCAGCGTCGAGGTTGGTGAGGCAGCGCGTGAATTTGGGCGAAAACATCCGTTTCTACGCCGCGACCGACGTCGGTAAGGTCCGCGACCACAACGAAGACAATTTCCTCGTCGACAAGAAGCTCGCCCTCTTCGTCGTCGCCGACGGCATGGGAGGCCACGCCGCAGGCGAGGTCGCGAGCGCCATCGCCGTGCGGACGGTCCACGAAGAAGTGAAGAAGGAGCGCGAGACCCTCGTCTCGTACGCGACCAACCCGAAGGACAAACGCCCGCTGCCCCGCCACATCGTGGCCCTGCTCGAGCACGCGGTGCAGAAGGCGTGCGCCCGCATCCACGAAGAGGCGCAGAACGACCCGGCCAAGCGCGGCATGGGCACGACGCTGAGCGCGCTGCTCGTCATCGGCCAGCAGGGCTTCATCGCGCACGTCGGCGACAGCCGCATCTACTTGATGCGCGGCGGGCGCGTGCAGCAGGTCACCGAGGATCACACCGTCTACAACGAGCTGATCAAGCGCGGGAAGCTCTCGCGCGAGCAGATCGAGAAGGTCGCCCAGAAGAACGCGATCACGCGCGCCGTCGGCGTCTACGAGCGCGTCGAGGTGGACACGCTCGTGGTCGAGGTGCTCCCCGGCGACGTGTTCTGCCTCTGCAGCGACGGGCTCGCGGGCTACCTCGAAGGCCCGGAGGAGCTCGAGCCGGTGATGGCGCTCGAGGGCAACGCCGGGCCGAAGGCGGCCATCGACCTCGCCAACGATCGCGGCGGCAAGGACAACATCACCTGCCTGCTCGTCAAGCTCGGCGACGAGGGCGCGCGCGACGAGGCCCGGGCTCGCCTGCTCAACCTCAAGCGCGAGGTGCTCGCGAAGATGCCCATCTTCGCCCGCCTCACCGAGCGCGAGCTGCTGCGCGTGATGCAGGCCGTCGAGGTGCGCTCGTACCCGGACAAGGGCGTGGTCATCAAGGAGGGCGACAAGGGCGACGAGCTCTTCATCGTCCTCACGGGCAAAGTCCGCATCTCGCGCGGCACGCAGACGCTCGTCTACCTCGGGCCGGGCGAGCACGTCGGCGAGATGGCGCTCATCCGGAGCGTGCCCCGCTCGGCGACGGTGACGGCGGAGGGTCCGGCGGAGCTCATCGCGATCCGCCGCGCCGACTTCTTCGAGATCCTGCGCAAGGAGCACGAGCTCGCGGTCAAGATGCTCTGGCAGTTCCTCGGCGTGCTCGCCGACCGGCTCGATCAGACCTCGAGCGAGCTGCGTCACGCCAAGCAGGAGCTCACCGCCGAGGACATCAGCGCGGAGATCTTCCCCGACATGGCCGACGCGGGCGATCTGCGCCCGAGCGCCATCCCCATCGAAGCCGACGTGCCGGCGCCCGAAGGCGAGGAGCCCGGATCGTGAGGCGGGCCGCTCTCGCAACCGCGCTGCTGCTGGCTTGCCACGGCCGCTCGGAGAGCAAGGGCGGCGAGCTCGTGAGCACGACCGCGGCGACGTCCGGCGCGACCGCCGCGGCGCCCTCCCCGCACCCGGCGGACTCGGCGGGGCCGCGCAAGACGCCGCTGTGCCGCGCGATCGCGGTCACGGGCCCGGTGCGCCGCACGGGCACGTTCTCGGTCCCCGATGCCGGCGTCGTGAGCGCCGGCGATCTCGCCGGTCCGGGCTTCATCGACCTCGGGCCAGGCTCGCGCCTCTCGATCAAGAACGGCGAGACGTCGCGCGAGGCGGTCTTCGAGGGCACCGGCAGCGTGAAGGTGTGCGTGGGCGGCCAGGAAGAGATGTGGCTCCCGGGCGGGTCGTTCAACAGCGTCGCCGGCGCGGGCGAGTCGCCGGGCGCGGAGCAGTGGATCGTCACGCCTCAGGGCGTCATCCGCTACGCCGCCGCGCGCCTGCACGCCACCGTGGGTGTGGCGAACGCCGACGTGACGCTCGCGAGCGGCAGCGCCTCGGTCTTCCCGATCGACAACGCCTACAGGAAGCCCGCGGCGGACGCCGGCGCCTCGGACGCCGGCCGCGAGGGCGTCCTCATCAAGCCCGCGGGAGGCGACGGATGGATCGCTCTGCCCGCAGGCCAGACCGTCGCGATGACGGCGCGCCGCTCGACGTCGCAGATCGTGACGGAGTGCGAGGAAGTGGCGAAGGCGGCGCACGATCTCGCGGCAGGCATCGTGTCCAGGGACGCCGCCCTCGGCGAAGCCGCACCGATGCACGTCCAGCTGCGCCAGAAGGCGCGCGCCGTGTGCGCCGTCGGCGAGCTGGTCGCCAGCCGCTCGCTCGACCCGGTCGAACGCGAGCGTCTCCTGTCGCGGGTCAACGCCGCCACGGCGATGTGGCGCGACGACGGTTCGCCGTGAGCCAGGGCCTCGGGTTTGGTTGACACCATCGTCCCGGCCCCGCTAGCGTCCGCTAAGTAGATGAGGCGCGCCATCCTTTGCTTCCTCGTTGTGGGGGGCGTCTCCGCGTACGGGAATCGCGCGCGGGCCGACGAGCCCATCGCAGC
>DATIQP010000384.1:0-7348 GCA_035470765.1 Polyangiaceae bacterium
CCCGCCTCGCGCCCGAGCCAGCGACCGTAGCCCTCCTCGATCGGCTCCACGATGAAGAAGCGCTGCGGATCGAGGGCGTGGTGCATGCGCACGAGCTGGGCGGCCATGCGACCGAGCGCCGGGACGTCGCCGGGGGTCGCGGTTCGGATGGTCACGGAGCTGGGAGCGGCCATGGCCGCGCATCGTGGTGCGGGGCGCGCCGGTGCGCAACGGCAAAGCGGTGGGGCGCCTGGCCGCTTTGCGCGAAGCGTGACGGGTTGCTAACGATGAGATGTGCGGTCTTGCTTGCTTCGGTGGAGCATCTGGCTCGCCCTGCTCGGATGCAACGGGGCCGTCGAGGCGCCGGACGCGGGCGACGGGGGCGACGGCGGCTTTGCGTTCTACGACGCGGCGCCGCTCATCGATCCCTACGGAGACGCGTCGCTCGCGCTTCGAGCGCGAGCGCTGCTCGGCCAGACGTGCATGGGCGGCCCGGAGTCGGGCTGTCACATCGATCACGCCGCGAGCTACTCCGCGCTGCTGGATCCGGACGGCGGCGACACGGTCAACGTTGCGTCGACCGAGATCCCGAGCATGCTCCGCGTCGAGCCCTTCCATCCGGAGCGGAGCTACCTGTACTGGAAGGTGGCGAACGATCCGCGCATCGACGGCGGGGTGATGCCCAAGTCGTCGGGCTACGATCCGCGGATCCCCGCGGTCATCGGCCCGTGGATCGAGGCGGGCGCCCCGTAGGCGGGGTGGCGCACCCGGTGCCGCCGGCCGCAGGGAGTGCGCTCCGCCCGCGAGCTCTTGCGCGCATTGAGGGACGGGCCCTCTGGTCCAAAGCGTGCAGATCCAGCGTGCATGAGCACCGCCACCGCACCTCCCCTGGAGGCACCGCGTCCGCGAAGCGCCCCGCTGCGGATGACGCGGCGGACGCGCACCGTGCTCAAGTGGGTCGTGCTGGCGGTCCTCGCCGCAGCCGTCGTCGCGATCGTGGCCCGCGTCGTCACCTCGCGCGCCCCCGCGGCGGTCCGCTACGAGACGGTGGCCGTGGACCGCGGGCCCATCGCCGCCAAGGTGAACGCCAACGGAACGCTCTCGGCGCTCGTCACCGTCCAGGTGGGAAGCCAGGTCTCGGGCCGCATCCAGGCGCTCATGGTCGACTACAACTCGCCGGTCAAGAAGGGTCAGGTCGTGGCCAAGATCGACCCCTCGCTCTTCGAGGCCGCCGTCGCGCAGGCGAAGGCCAACCAGGTCGCGGCGCTCGCCAACCTCGACAAGGCGAAGGCGCAGCAAGTCGACGCCGAGCGGCAGTACGTCCGCGCCCAGCAGCTCTTCAAGGAGGGCCTGATGTCGAAGGCCGACCGCGACACGGCCGAGTCCAACGCGGGGGTCGCGGAGGCGCAGATC
Organism: Polyangiaceae bacterium; assembly: GCA_035470765.1. Taxonomy (GTDB): domain Bacteria; phylum Myxococcota_A; class Polyangia; order Polyangiales; family Polyangiaceae; genus DASXHD01. The sequence goes on from DATIQP010000384.1 coordinate 1,393, forward strand.
TCCGCCGCGCGCGCGCAGATCGCCCAGGCGAAGGCGTCGCTCGATCAGGCGAAGCAGAACCTCGACTACACGACGATCATCTCGCCCATCGACGGCGTCGTCATCTCGCGCAACGTCGACATGGGCCAGACGGTGGCCGCGTCGTTCCAGGCGCCGATCCTCTTCACCATCGCGCAGGACCTCGGCCACATGCAGGTCGACACGAACGTCGCGGAGGGAGACGTCGGCAAGATCCGGTCGGGCCTGGACGTCACCTTCACCGTCGACGCGTACCCGTCGCGGGTCTTCCACGGGACCGTGCGCCAGGTCCGCGACAACCCGCAGACCGTCCAGAACGTGGTCACGTACGACGCGGTCATCGACGTCGACAACCCCGACCACGCGCTCAAGCCCGGGATGACCGCCAACGTGACCTTCGTCTACGCCACGCGCGACGACGCGCTCCGCGTGGTCAACGCCGCGTTCCGCTTCCACCCCGACGGGCCGACCCTCACGGCGATGTCGAAGGACGGCGTGCGGCCGAAGGTGCCCAACATCGGCGAAGCGCGCGGCGAGCGCGTCGTCTGGGTGCGCAGCGGCGAGGCGGCGGAGCCGCGCGTCGTCAAGATCGGCATCACCGACGGAACCGTCACCGAGGTGCTCGGGGGCCTCCAGCCCGGCGACGCCGCCGTCACCGAAGCCGAGGCGAAGGCGAAGGCGAAATGAGCCTCATCGTCGCGACGGATCTGGTCAAGACGTACCGGCTCGGCGAGACGGAGCTCCACGCGCTCGACGGCGTGAGCCTCACCGTCGAGCCCGGCGAGTTCGTCGCGATCATGGGGGCGTCCGGGTCGGGCAAATCGACGCTGATGAACATCCTCGGCTGCCTCGACCGCCCGACCTCCGGCAGCTACACCCTCGCGGGCGACGAGGTGTCTCAGCTCAGCGCGGCGCAGCTGGCCGAGGTGCGCAACCGCACGCTCGGCTTCGTGTTCCAGAGCTTCAACCTGCTGTCCCGGACGACGGCGCTCGAGAACGTGGAGCTGCCGCTCGTCTACGCGGGGCTCCGCAGGCGCGAGCGGGCACGGCGCGCCGCCGCCGCGCTCGGGCGGGTCGGCCTAGGAGATCGCCTCCTGCACCACCCCGCGCAGCTCTCGGGCGGGCAGCAGCAGCGGGTCGCCATCGCTCGGGCCATCGTGAACGAGCCGCGGCTGGTGCTCGCCGACGAGCCCACGGGCAACCTGGACTCGAAGACGAGCTTCGCGGTGATGGCGCTCTTCCAGGAGCTCTGGCGCAGCGGCCTGACGATCCTCTTCGTGACGCACGAGCCCGACATCGCGCGCTACGCGTCGCGCGTCATCGTCGTGCGCGACGGGCGCATCGTCTCGGACACCGCGCAGGTGGCACGCGACGCCGCGCTCGACGCCTCGCCACCGAAGGCGGCGTGATCATGGCCCTCATGATTGGCCAGACGCTGCCGGTCGCGGTGCGCGCTCTCCTGCGCAACAAGCTGCGATCGTTTCTCACCACGCTCGGCATCATCATCGGGGTGGCGTCGGTCATCTCGATGGTCGGCGTCGGCGAGGGCGCCAAGACCCGCGTCGAGAACGCCTTCGCCTCGATGGGCACCAACCTGCTCCTGGTCCTCTCGGGCACGACGCGGTCCGGCGGGGTGATGGGCGGCTTCGGGTCGCTGCCGACGCTCACCTGGGACGACCTGCGCGCCATCCGCACCGAGGCCCCCGCGGTGGCCGCCGCCGCCCCCGCGCAGAACGTAAGGGTCACAGTCACGAGCGACGAGGAGAACTGGACGACCGGCGTCACCGGCACGACGCCCGAGTTCTTCGACATCCGGGCCTGGCACATCGGGCGTGGGACCTTCTTCGGCCAGGAGGACCTCGACGCCAACAACAGCGTCATCGTGCTCGGGCAGACCGTGGTCGAGCACCTCTTCAGCCCCGGCGTCGACCCCATCGGCAGGATCGTCCGCATCCGCAACATCCCCTTCGTCGTGGTCGGCGTGCTCGAGCGCAAGGGCCAGTCTCCCATGGGGAGCGACTACGACGACGTCTGCGTCATCCCCGTGACGACGTTCCAGACGAAGATCCAGGGCGGGCTGCAGAAGTACATCGCCGGGATCATCATGGTCAGCGCCAGGTCGAACGAGGACACGTCGCGCGCGCAGCGGCAGATCACCGCGCTCCTGCGCGATCGACATCACATCCAGAAGGACGATGACGACGACTTCTCCATCCGCAACCTCACGGAGCTCGCCAACGCGCAGCAGCAAGGCACGCGCGCGCTGACGGGGCTTCTCGCCGCGATTGCCGTGGTCTCGCTCATCGTCGGCGGCATCGGCATCATGAACATCATGCTCGTCAGCGTCACCGAGCGGACGCGCGAGATCGGCGTCCGCATGGCGGTCGGCGCGAAGCCCTCGCAGATCCTCTGGCAGTTCCTCGTCGAGGCGGTCTCTCTCTCGACGCTCGGCGGCCTCGTCGGCGTGATCATCGGCACGTTCGCGGCGCGCGCGCTCGCGGCGAAGCTCGCCTGGCCCTACGCATCGCGCTGGGACATGGTGCTCGTGTCGTTCGCCTTCAGCGCGATCGTGGGCATCGGCTTCGGCTTGTACCCCGCGCGCAAGGCGTCGCGCCTCGACCCCATCGAGGCGCTTCGGTACGAGTAGGCGCGAACGCATGAGGCGCGGCCGGCACGCTGCGTGCGTGCTTCTAGATCGCGTCCGACGCGATTGGAGGAGCGACCATGAGACCCACCTGCATGCTGCACGACGCCGGCCAGAGCCTTTGGGTCGACAACATCACCCGCGCGATGCTCGATAGCGGCACGCTCGAGCACTACGTCCGCGACCTCTGCGTGACCGGCCTCACCTCCAACCCGACCATCTTCGACCACGCGATCGCCCGCACACGCGACTACGACGACGCGATCCGCGCACACGTTGCGGCCGGCAAGCGGGGCGAGGACCTCTTCCTCGAGCTCGCCTTCGAGGATCTGCGCCGCGCGGCCGACCTGTTCATGCCCGCGCACGAGCGCACCGCGGGCGTCGACGGCTGGGTCTCGGTCGAGGTCTCGCCGTTGCTCGCGCACGACGCCAAGGACTCGCTCCTCGCCGCCGAGCGCCTGCACGGGCTCGCCGGGCGGCCGAACGTCTTCGTCAAGATCCCCGGCACGGAGGAGGGGCTGGGCGCCATCGAGGAGGCGATCTTCCGGGGCATCCCCATCAACGTCACGCTGCTCTTCTCGCCCGACCAGTACGTCGCGGCCGCCAGCGCGTACATGCGGGGGATCGAGCGCCGCGTCGCCGATGGGCTCGACCCGGTCGTCGCCTCGGTCGCGTCGATCTTCGTCAGCCGGTGGGACCGAGCGGTCCACGACGTGGTGCCGCGGGCGCTCGCGAACAAGCTCGGCCTCGCCGTCGCCGGTGTGACCTACAAGACCTACCATCAGCTCCTCGCCTCCGATCGATGGCAGCGCCTCGCCAACATGGGCGCTCGACCTCAACGCCTCCTCTTCGCGAGCACGAGTACCAAGGATCCGGACGCGCCGGACCTGCTCTACGTCGAGGGCCTCGCTGCTCCGCACACGATCGACACGATGCCGGAGTCGACGCTCCGGGCGTTCGACGACCACGGCAAGCTCGACGCGCTCCTCACGGTGGACGCGCAAGAGGCCGAGCGGGTCCTCTCGGCTCACGCCGAGGCGGGCATCCGGGTCGACGAGCTGGCCGAGCGCCTGCAGCGCGAGGGAGCCGAGTCGTTCGCCGCGTCGTGGCGCGATCTCCTCGCCGGCCTCGAGTCCAAGTGCGCCGCGCTCGGCGCCGCCGCGAGCGCCGCGCCGACGTGACCGAGCCGAAAGCCGGCCCGCGCTGGGCCTCTACCCCGCGTGGTGCTATGCGTGGCGCCGTGGCGCGGGAAAGCTCGAACCGAAGGGGGCCGCCCTGGCGCGGCCTCGACCCCGCCGAGGCCGCTGCGCGCCTCGCGGCCGAGGGTCCGAACGCCCTGCCGCAGCAAGAGAGGCGCCGCCCTCTGCGCATCATCGCCGACGTCGTGCGCCAGCCGATGTTCCTCCTTCTTCTCGCGTCCGTCGCGCTCTACGTGATCTTCGGCGACCTGCGCGAGGCGCTCACGCTCGCGGGGTTCGTCGTCGTGGTGATGGTCATCACCATCTTCCAGGAGGGCCGCACCGAGCGGGCGCTCGAGGCCCTGCGCGATCTCTCCTCGCCGCGCGCCCTCGTCGTGCGCGGCGGCGAGGCGTTCGTCATCCCCGGCCGCGAGGTCGTCCGCGGCGACATCGTGCGGGTCTCGGAGGGCGATCGCGTCCCCGCCGACGGCGTGCTCCTCGAAGGCGCGCTGTCGGTCGACGAGTCGCTCCTCACGGGCGAGTCGGTCCCGGTAGCGAAGACGCCGGCCCAATCGGAGCACCAGAGGATTTTCTCGGGCACGCTCGTGGTCTCGGGCTCGGGCGTCGCCGAGATCGCCGCCACCGGAGCGCACTCGGAGCTGGGCCGCATCGGAGAGTCGCTCCACGAGGTCAAGGCGCGGCCCACCCCGCTCCAGAAGGAAATCGACGCGCTGGTGCGCGGGGTCGCGGTGGTCGGCGTCGGCCTCTCGGCGGCGCTCGTCGTGGTGCGCGGCGTGCTCGAGCACGAGTGGCTCCGCGGACTGCTGAGCGGGATCACGCTCGCGATGGCCTTGCTCCCCGAGGAGTTCCCCGTCGTCCTGACGGTGTTCCTCGCGCTCGGCGCGTGGCGTATCGCGAAGCACCACGTGCTGACGCGGCGCGTGGCGGCCGTCGAGACGCTCGGATCGATCACCGTCCTCTGCACCGACAAGACCGGCACCCTCACTTACAACCGCATGGCGGTTCGCCGGCTCCACACCGCCGACGCCGATCTCGAGGTGAGGGACGACAAGGACGAGGCCCTCCCGGAGGCCGTGCACGCGCTCGTGGAATTCGGCATCCTCGCATGCGCACGCGACCCGTTCGATCCGATGGAGAAGGCGCTCCTCGCGCTCGGCGACCGGGCGCTGCGCGACACCGAGCACCTCCACCCGCAGTGGGAGATGGTCCGCTCCTACCCGCTCAGCGCCGAGCTGCTCGCCGTGACCCACGCGTGGCGGGCGGCCGACAAGGCGGACCTGGTCGTCGCCACCAAGGGCGCGCCCGAAGCCATCCTGGACCTCTGCCACCTCGCGCCCGAGAGCGCCGAGCGGACCGTGTGGCGCGAGCGCGTGGAGGACCTGGCGCGCAGCGGGTTGCGCGTGATCGCGGTGGCGAAGGGGAGCGAGCACCCGCACGACGGCAAGCATGCCGCGATCACGACGAATCCGCCCGGCGATCCTCACGAGGTGCTCTTCGAGATGGTCGGTCTCGTCGGCCTCGAGGACCCGGTGCGGACCGACGCGGCGAGCGCGGTCGCGCTCTGCCGGCAGGCGGGCATCCGGGTCGTGATGATCACGGGCGACCACCCCGACACCGCGCGCACCATCGCGCGCCAGGCAGGCCTCGCGGCCTCGGGCGACGTGCTCACGGGGCCCGAAATCGAGGCGCTCGACGACGACGCCCTCGGCAAGAGCCTCCGGACGGCGAACGTGATCGCGCGGGCGGTGCCGGCCCACAAGCTGCGGATCGTGCGCGCGCTCGAGGCGACCGGTCACGTCGTCGGAATGACCGGCGACGGCGTCAACGACGCGCCTGCGCTGAAGGCCGCCCACGTCGGCATCGCGATGGGCGCTCGCGGTACCGACGTCGCCCGCGAGGCCGCCGCGGTGGTGCTCCTGGACGACGATTTCGCCTGCCTCGTGCACGGCGTCAGCACGGGGCGCCGCATCGTCGACAACTTGCGAAAGGCGCTCGCGTACATCGTCGCGGTGCACCTGCCGATCGTCGGCCTCACGCTCGTCCCGCTCGCGACGGGCTCGCAGCTCGTTCTCATGCCGATTCACATCGCGTTCTT
>DATIQP010000385.1:0-16242 GCA_035470765.1 Polyangiaceae bacterium
AGTAGCCCACCGCGCGGACGGCACCGAGTGGCCCTAGTCGGGCGAGCTATTCGATGCGCTCGATGCGGAGCGTGCGCGTCTTGCCGGCGAGCTTGACCTCGCACTCGTCGCCGACGCGCTTGCCGATGAGCGCGCGCCCGAGGGGAGCCTCCGGCGTGACGACCTGGACCGTGCCGTTCGCGAGGCGCGTGCCGCCGCCGTGGGGCGCGATGAAGAAGAGCCGCCGCTCCTCGTCCTCGCTCGCCTCGACGAGCGCGCCGAGCGCCGCGGGGGCGTCCTCGCCGAAGGCGCGCAGCGGCATCGCGGTGACGTCGGCCACCGCGGCGCGCAGTTCGGTGGCGCGCAGCGCCTGGCCCCGCGCGAGGTACGACTGCTCGAGCGCGCGCGTGTCCTTGTCGTTCTCGGGTTTGGCCTCCTCGTGCGTCGCGGCGGCCAGCGTAGCCTTGTGCGCGCGCTCCACCGTCTCGAGCTTCTCGGTCAGCGCGAGGGCGAGCTCCTGCTTGAGCTGCTGTTTCGTCGGCTGGGCCACCGCCCGAATGTAACGCCGGCCGCCTCCGGACGTGCAAGGATCACCGTCGTGGTGATGACGTGAGCGTGGCGACCCGGCGGGTCCAGGTTCGGCCCTTCGACATCGACCTCAGCTTCGGCATCCAGCGCTTCGGCGCGTTCGACCCGACGGTGCGGCGCGAGCGCGGGCTGCTGCGCAAGGCCTTCGACACCGCGGACGGACCGTGCGTCGCCGAGGTCCGCGCCGAAGAGGACGGCGTGACGCTCGGCGCCGAGGGCGCGCGCGCGAACGAAACGGTGGAGGACTTCGCCGCCGCGCTCGCGCAGGACGACGGTCACGGCGCGTTCGCACCCGAATCGCCGCTCCTCGCGCGGCTGCACCGCGCGAACCATGGAATGCGCCTCGTCCGCGTGCCGTGGCGCTTCGACCTCGCCGCCGTCGCCGTGCTTCAGCAGCGCGTGACCACGACCGAGGCGATGCAGCAGTGGGGCCGCATCGTCCGCAAGTACGGGCCGCGGGCCGGCGACGAGCTCCGCGCGTTTCCGTCGGCCGAGCGCGTCGCGCAGATGGCGTCCTGGCAGTTCGAGGAGCTCGGCGTCGATCCGAAGCGCGCGAGGACGATGGTGGTCCTGGCGCGCGAGCTCGTGCGCCGCAACACGCTCGCAGAGACCGATCTCGCGCTCGTGCGTGCCAGGCTCGCCGCGGTGCGCGGCGTCGGGCCGTGGACGACCGACATGATCCTGGGCTTCGCCTACGGCGACCCCGACGCGCTGCCCCTCGGAGATCTCCACCTGCCGCATCTGATCACCTGGGCGCTGGCGCGCGAGAGGCCCGGGAGCGACGCGCGCATGGTGCAGCTCCTCGAGCCGTACCGCGGCCACCGGTTCCGCGTCGTGCGGCTGCTCTGGGTGGGCGGCGTGAAGCGCCCGGGTTAGGATGCCGCCCATGGCGATCTTCCGCTCACGCCGCGTGGTCCGGCCGTCCGGGCTCGGCCCCGCGTCGATCCACGTCGAGGGCGGGAAGATCACGCGCGTGACGGCGTTCGACGACGTCCCGGCCGGGGCCCCGGTCGAGGACTTCGGCGACGCCGTGGTGATGCCCGGCCTCGTCGACTCGCACGTCCACGTGAACGAGCCGGGGCGCACGGCGTGGGAAGGCTTCCACACCGCGACGCGGGCCGCGGCCGCCGGCGGCGTGACCACGATCGTCGACATGCCCCTCAACAGCATCCCGGCCACCACCAGCGTCGCCGGGCTCGAGGCGAAGGCCGAGGCGATGCAGGGGCAGTGCGCCATCGACGTCGGCCTCTGGGGCGGAGCGATCCCCGGCAACGATCGAGAGCTCGGCGCGCTGCTCGACGCAGGCGTCCTCGGCTTCAAGTGCTTCCTCGTCGACTCGGGCGTCCCGGAGTTCCCGCCGCTCTCCGAGCAAGGGCTCGCGCGCGCCCTCGAGGTGCTCGCCGGGCGCGACGCTCCGCTGCTCGTCCACGCCGAGCTTCCGGGGCCGCTCGACCGCGCCCTCGCCGCGCTGCCCCCACCCGATCCGAAGAACGTCCGCAGCTACGTGCGGTACCTGCGCTCGCGCCCGCCCGAGGCGGAGGTCGAGGCCATCGCGCTGCTCTATCGGCTCTGCGAGAGGACTCACGCGCGCGCCCACGTCGTCCACCTCTCCGCCGCCGGCGGGCTCGATCTGCTCGCGCGCGCCAAGGAAGCTCGCGTACCGCTCACCGCCGAGACCACGCCCCACTACCTGAAGCTCTTCGCCGAGGACGTCCCCGACGGAGCGACGGCGTTCAAGTGCGCGCCGCCGATCCGCGAGAACGAGAACCGCGATCGGCTCTGGAAGGGCCTCGAGGACGGCCTCGTGGACGTCGTCGTGACCGATCACTCGCCCTGCACCCCGGAGCTCAAGAAGCTCGAGCTCGGCGACTTCGAGGCGGCGTGGGGCGGCATCGCGTCGCTGCAGTTCGGCCTGCCCGTCGTCTGGACGGAGGCGCGCGCGCGCGGCGTCGCGATCGAGCAGCTCTCGCGGTGGATGAGCGAGGGGCCGGCGCGCCTCGCGAGCCTCGCGCGCAAGGGAGCGATCGAAGCGGGCAAGGACGCCGACCTCGTCGTGTGGAACCCGGAGGCGAGCTTCGTGGTGAACAAAGAGTGTATTTTGCACAAGAACAAGGTGACCCCCTACGAAGGCCAGACTCTCTTCGGCGTCGTTTCGGCGACGTACCTGCGCGGCGAGCGCGTCTTCGGCGCGACGCCTCCCGCACACGACGGCGTCGCCCCGCGCGCTCGCGGCCAGTGGCTCGCTCGAGGCAAGGCATGAGCGCCAGGGCCGACCTCCCCAACCTCGCCTCGGAGCGCCTCGGCGCGGTGGCGCTCTGGGCCTCCGACGACTTCTTCGCCGAGAGAGAGAACCTGCTGCGCGATCACCCGGCCGAGTGGCGCGAGCACGCCTACACCGATCGCGGCAAGTGGATGGACGGCTGGGAGTCGCGCCGCAAGCGCGAGATCGGGCCCGACGTCCACGACGACGCCATCGTGCGGCTCGCGCTGCCGGGCGTGGTGCGCGAGGTCGTCGTCGACACGAGTCACTTCCGCGGCAACTTCCCGGAGGGAATGCGCCTCGACGGCACGACCGCCCGCGAGGGGACGAGCGTCGCCGAGCTGCTCTCGGACGCGACCGAGTGGATCGAGATCGTGCCGCGGAGCGCCCTGCGCGGCAACGAGCAGAACGTCTTCGAGGTGACGAGCCCGGTCGCCTTCACCCACGTGCGCCTCCGCGTCTTCCCGGACGGCGGCGTCGCGCGCCTGCGCGTCCACGGCGAGCCCGCGCCCGACTGGCGGCGGCTCGGCGGCGCCGCGGCCGCGATCGATCTGGCCGCGCTCGAGAGCGGCGGCGCGGTGCTCTCGTGCAGCGACATGTTCTTCGGGCCGAAGCACAACCTCATCCAGCCCGGCCGCGCTCGGAACATGAGCGACGGCTGGGAGACGAAGCGTCGCCGCGGCGTCACGAGCGACACGCACGACTGGGTGCTGCTGCGTCTCGCGGGTCGGGGCACGCTGGAGCGGCTGGAGCTCGACACGGCGTTCTTCCTCGGCAACTTCCCGGATACGGCGCTCGTCGAGGGCTGCGACGGCGACCCGGCCTCCGTCGAGTTTCGGCCCGTGCTGCCTCGCACGAAGCTGATGGGGCACACGCGGCACTTCTTCGTCGAGGAGCTCGTCGACCGCGGGCCTTTCACGCACCTGCGCCTCAAGGTGTTCCCCGACGGCGGCGTGAGCCGGCTGCGCGCCTGGGGGACGCTCACCGAGCTGGCGCGGGCCGACGCCGTGGCACGCTTCCTGGCGTGCTCGTCGCCACGCGAGCTCGAGGCTCACCTGCGCACCTGCTGCGCGGCGAAGCGATTCGTCAACGCCATCGCGAGCGAGCGCCCCTTCGAGGACGGCACGCGGCTCTTCGCCCGCGCCGAGGCCCTCATGGCTGCCTTCTCCGAGGCCGATCTCTTCGAGGCCATGGCCGCGCACCCGCGCATCGGCGAGCGCAAGCAAGGCGCCACGCAGGAGGCCAAGATGAGCCACGCCGAGCAGTCGCGCGCCCAGGCCGCTGCGGACGGCGTGAAGAGCGCGCTCGCCGAGGCCAACCGGGCCTACGAGGAGAAATTCGGCTTCGTCTTCCTGGTCTTCGCGACGGGCAAGAGCGCCGAGGAGATCCTCACCCAGGCCCGCGAGAGGTTGCAGAATACACGCGAAGCGGAGCTGCGCGTCGCGGCGGATCAGCTCCGGCAGATCGCGCGGCTCCGGCTGCTCAAGCTCGTGGGAGGTGCGTGATGGGGAGAGGGCCGATGCCCCCCCTCAGCCGTCCTCGGCGGGCATGCTCGCCGCGCCGGACGGCATCCACCGAGCACGAGCGCGGCTGCGCGTGCCCCGCCTGCGGGCGGCTGTCCCCCCCACGGCGGGCGCTCCGCGAAGGCCCGCAACACCCTCGCGCCCGCGCGGGGGGGAGTGAAGACGCGGAACGAGGGAGACTCTGATGGGTATTACGACGCACGTCCTGGATACTGCGCGGGGCAAGCCGGCCGCGCGGGTCGCGGTGTTGCTCGAGAGGCAAGTCGGGCGAAGCTGGACGCGCATTGGCGGCGGGGCGACGGACGACGACGGCCGGCTGCGCACGCTGTTGCCGGCCGACGTGGCCTTCGTGGAGGGCACCTACCGGATCACCTTCGACACGCGCGGCTACGCGCGCGACACCGAGACGGAGTGCTTCTTCCCCGAGGTGAGCATCGTCTTCGACGTGCGCGACGCGACGCAGCACTACCACGTGCCGCTCTTGCTCAGCCCCTTCGGGTACTCGACCTACCGCGGGAGCTGAGTCGCGCCGGTCGCCCCCGACCGCGGCTGCACGTGGAGGCAGGATCGCAGCGTCAGCGCGAGCTGGATGCCCACGATGAGGATCGCGATCGTCAGGATGACCGGTCGCAGCCACGCGCGCGGGTCGGCGGGTGGCGCCGGCGCGGTCCCGTACTCGGCCTTCGCGCGCGCGATGTCGGGATCGTCGGGGCGCGTGACCAGGACGTGCCGGGGGCGCTCCTCGGGGGGCGGCGGGGCGGCGTCCAGGGGCTTCCCTCCGGGCTGCCGGTAGCCGGCGTGCTCGCCGCCGGGAGGAGGGAAGTGCGGCTTGGCCATGGCGTCCGCGTCAGCGCCTCGCGCCCTTTCGGTTCTCGAGGATTCGAACGAAGCTCTTCGACTGCAGCTCCTCGAGCGTCAAACCCGTCGCGAGCGCCTCCTGCTGCGTGAGCGCGCCGCAGGAGAGGCCGCGCAAGAAGAAGTTGAGCAGCCCCTGGCCGGTCGCCGCGTCGTCGAAGACGTCACCGACGAGCGTCGCCTGGGCGGCCTTGTCCACGAAGTTGCGGAGCCGCTCGGTCGCCGCGTCCTTGCTCTCGAGGAAGAACGAGAACACCGCCGCGTAACGGGTCGGAAGCTGCGCCGGGTGTAGGTCCCAGCCCTGATAGAAGGCCGTCTCGAGCGAGTGGCGCACGTGCGAGGCGTGCAGGCGCCACGCGCGGTGGATCGCGTCGCGGTTCTCCTCGAGCTGGTGGCGCGTCAGCGTGTCGCCCTTGTGGGGCCCGACGGGCATGACGTTCGTCGCGCCGTCGGAGAGCATGACGCCGGTGCCCGCGAAGGCGACCTGCATCATGTGCTTGGCGAAGTCGCACGCCGGGTGGGCCATGTGCTGATGCGCGGCGGTGATGCTGCAGCTCGCGGTGTAGTCGTAGGTGCCGAAGTGCGCGCCGAAGAGGCGCCCCTTCGCCGCCTCGTGGATGAGCGGGAGCGCGGCGCGGCCGTCCGGGCCGAGGAGGGTCTGCGTCTGCTCGACCATGATCTCCATCGGCACCGCGCCACGCCGCAGGCCGAGCTTGTCCTCGAGCGCGTCGAGCAGCGAGACGAAGGCGGTCACCTGATCGACGTGCTGGATCTTGGGGAAGGTGACGACGAAGCCCTCGGGGAGCGCGCCGCCGGTCTCGGCGACGAGCGTGCTCAGAAAGAGATCGAGCGTGCGAGCGCTCCGCGCGGTGAGCTCCTTGGAGAATGGCTTCACGCGGATGCCGATGAACGGCGGCAGCGTCTTCTTCTTGCCCCCGGCCGCAACCTCCTTCGCGGCCAGCGCGACGTGGTGGTCCTCCTCGGCGTCGGGCCGGGTGCCGTAGCCGTCCTCGAAGTCGATGCGGAAGTCCTCGACGGGCTCGCGCTCGAGCTTGCTCTGGACGCGCCGGTAGACCGTGTACGCGAGGTGCATCGCGGGGGCCGCCTTGGCGACGGCGGCCTCGTCGCCGGCGAGCGCCTCGAGCGCGCGGCGCGTATCGTCCACGCTGGAGGGGAGCGACTCGGCCCCGCGCAGCCCGAAGGCGCGCGCGAACGTGAACGGGTCGGGCGCGTGCTCGGCGAGGGCCTTGCGCGCGAGGACGCCGAGCTTCTGCGCAGTGTCGGCGGTGAACAGGTGCCCGCCGCCATAGACCGTGTGCACCGGCTGGCGCTTGCCCGACTCGCCCGGGTAGCGCGAGGCGAGCTCGGCGTGGGCCGCGGCCAGCGAAGACAGGACGCGCGCGTGCTGATCGGCTGAAAGCGTGGTCATCGCGCGAGAGGATAGGAGGAACCGCTCCTCAAATCACGCGTCGGCTTCTTCGACCGCGCCGCCCTTCTTCAAGCTCCCCCCCGCCGCCGCCAGCAGGTACGCCTCGATGAACGCGTCGAGATCTCCGTCGAGCACCGCGTCCACGTTCGAGGCCTCGTGGCTGGTGCGCACGTCCTTCACGAGCCGGTAGGGCGCCAGCACGTAGTTGCGGATCTGGCTGCCGAAGTTGATGGCGCTCTTGCTCGCCTGGTACTCGGCGTTCTGCTGCTCGCGCTTCTGCAGCTCCAGCTCGTAGAGCTTGCTCTTGAGCATCTTCATCGCCATGGCGCGGTTCTGGTGCTGGCTGCGCTCGGCGCGGCACACGATGTTGAGGCCCGTCGGGAAGTGCTTCAGGCGCACCGCCGTCTCGACCTTGTTCACGTTCTGCCCGCCCTTGCCGCCGGCGCGCATCGTCGTGAGCTCGATGTCCTTGTCGTTGACGACGATGTCGATGTCGTCGTCGATGTCCGGCGTGATCTCGACCGCGGCGAACGCCGTCTGGCGCGTGTGATCCGCGTTGAAGGGGCTCATGCGCACGAGGCGGTGCACGCCCATCTCGCTGCGCAGGTAGCCGTAGGCGTGGTCGCCCTCGACGACGAACGAGACGTCGTCGATGCCGGCCTCGTCGCCCTCCATGTAGTCGATGATCTCGGTCTTGTAGCCGCGCTTCTCGCAGTAGCGCAGGTACATGCGCAGCAGCATCGCCGCCCAGTCCTTGGCGTCGGTGCCGCCCGCGCCGGGGTGGATGCGCACGATGGCGTTGGCGTGGTCGGCCGGGCCGCTGAGCATGCGGCCGAGCTCCATGCCGCGCGTGCGCGCCTCGAGCGCAGGGAGAAGCGCCGCCGCCTCCGCGATGGTCGCCTCGTCCTTGCCCTCGGCGCCGAGCTCGAGGAGCACCTGCGCGTCCTCGACGTCCTTGGCGAGCTTCTCGAAAGACTCCACCGTCTGCTCGAGGTTGGAGCGCTTGCGGGTGAGCTTCTGCGCCTTCTTCTGGTCGTCCCAGAAGCCCGGGACGAGCGTCTGCTCGCCGAGCTGCTCGATTTCGCGTTTCAGCCGGGGGACGTCAAAGATGCCCCCTTAGCGCAGCAAGGCGCTTTTGGAGGTCTTCGAGAGTGGTGCGCGTTTCGCTCAGCATGTCCTTTTGCACTGTACGGACGGTGCGCGTGGGGTCAAGCGGACAAGCGAGATGCCGCCCTCCCAGCGCAGTCATCTGCGACAAAGCCGGTCGACCTCTGCCCAGAGCGCGTCCACGTCGATCGTGAGCCCGGCGTAGCCGGGGAGGCGCTGGATCTTCCCTCCTGTCGCGGCCGCCAGGCGCACGTGACGCCGCCTGGCGGCCAGCTGCCAGACCTCGAAGCTGCGGGCGTGCGGATCGACGAGCCAGTATTGCTTCACCCCGAAGCTGGCGTAGTCGGCCGGCTTCTGGATGCGATCGCGCGCGGCGTCCCGAGGTGTGCGCGAGATCACCTCGATCACGATGTCCGGAGGCGTACGGACGAGGCCGTCGATCTCCGGGGTACGACCGGCCGCGTAGCACACGACGTCCGCGATGCGCCCGCGGTTGCGTCGAATGGCAAGCTTGATACCCGACGCGAACACGAACCCGCCTCGTGGCCGAAAGTACGCGTCGAGCCAGACGACGAGCCAACGCACCACGGTCTCGTGGATCGGAGTGGGCACCTCAGCCTCCTCCAGCACTCCGTCGACCAGCTCGCGCGAGTCGTCCTCGTCGAGGGCGAGCCAAGCCTCCAATGTGGCGTGCGCCGCTGCGGGCATCGTGGAAATCATAGCACCGCCGCCTCACGGCGAGACGCGCGTGGCCTGCGAGAACCAGCCGCCCGTCCACACGTCGAGCGCCATGGCGGCGTTGAGACGGCGGGCGCCCGCGTCGGCGTGGCTGTCGGTGCCGGCCGGGGACTCGGCCTCGTCGGTGCAGGCGCGCGACCAGCGCGAGAGCTCGTCGATCACGCGCTGCGTGAGGTGGGCGCGCGCCTCGATGCGCTCGAGGCGCAGCCGCTCGAGGCGTGGCTCCTGCCCGGAGTACACGAGCCGGTCGAGGTGGAAGACGATGGACCCCTCGACGAGCTGCGACGGCGGGTAGAACGTCGTGCTCACGTCGCCGGTGCTGCCCGAGACATAGTCGCGCGCGTTGGCCGCGGTCGCGAGGGCGCGCACGCGCAGCTCCGGCAACGCGGCGCTCGCGCGAGCGCGCGCCTGCATCCGGTCGACGTCCTCGTCGCCGGCGCCGAGCCCGGCGTGCTGCAACGCCTCCGCGGCGGCTTGCTGGCCCAGCGCGCCGAGGTCCACCGCCGGACAGGTGGGAAGGACCTCGGAGGGTTGGACAACCTGTGGATAGGCTGCGAGCAAGGCGACGAGCGGGAGGTTGATCGGGTCCATGCCGGCGCCTTTGGAAGATGTATGCCCGCGCATGCGCCAGCGATTCCGCGCAGTTGCCGCGCCGCCCGGTGGCCTTCTGGCCCGGCGGCTGGCCCGCGGACCGTCACACGTTCGTCGCTTTCCGCCGGGTGCGCCCTTCTGGTAGAAGCGCGCCTGAATGTCGGTGGCCGTGACCACTACTCCGCCCGTACAACCCGCGGGGGCTGCGCCGAATCACGCGGCAGCCTTCCGCCTGCGGCGGTTCGCGAACTGGTTCCCGCTCGGCCTGACGTACGCGACGCTGTACATGGGCCGCTACAACTTCAACGTCGCCAAGGGCGCCGTGGGGGCCGCCTACCACTTCGACAAGACCCAGATGGGCATCATCGCGACCTCGGGCTTCTGGGTCTACGCGCTCGCGGTGCTGATCAACGGCCCGCTCGCGGACCGCCTCGGCGGGCGCCGCGCCATCCTGATCGGCTCGGTCGGCTCCGCCATCCTCAACGTGGTCATCGGCCTGCTCTTCGCCTCGCACTGGCCCGTCGGTCTCATCGGCGGCCTCTCGGTGCTCTACGGCATCAACATGTACTTCCAGAGCTTCGGCGCGCTCTCGGTGGTGAAGGTGAACGCGTCGTGGTTCCACGTGCGCGAGCGCGGCGTGCTCGGCGGCGTCTTCGGCTCGATGATCTCCGCGGGCTACGCGCTCGCCTACGGCATCTGCGGCTGGCTGCTCGCCGCGTTCCCGATGTTCTGGGTCGTCTACGTCGTCCCGTCGATCGCCATCTCGATCATGGTGGTGGTGGACCTCTTCTTCGTGCGCGACAAGCCGTCGCACGCCGGGCACCACGACTTCGACACCGGCGACGAGCCCATGGCCGACTCGAACGACGACTTCTTCGCCGTCACGCGCCACGTGCTCGGGCACAAAGTCATCCGGCGCCTCGCGCTTGCCGAGTTCTGCACCGGCTTCGTCCGGCAGGGCCTGCTGCTCTACTTCCCGGAGTTCCTCGACAAGGTCCACCACGTGAAGGGCGGCTCGGCGACTTTCTCCATCGCCTCGCTCGGCATCACCGTCGGCGGCGTGGTGGGGGCGCTCGCCTGCGGCTTCGTCAGCGACTTCTTCTTCCAGTCGAGGCGCGCACCGGTGGCGTTCATCTTCTACTGCGGGCAGATCGTGTCGCTCTTGATGCTCCAGTCGGCGCACACGCCGCTCTCCGCGGCGCTGCTCATCGGCTTCTCCTGCGTCTGGATCTTCGGCGTCCACGGGATGCTGAGCGGCACCGCGTCCATGGACTTCGGCGGGCGGCGCGCGGCGGCGACGGCGGCCGGCCTCCTCGACGGCATCCAATACCTCGGCGCCGGGCTCACGGGCGTCGGCCTCGGGGCGATCCTCGACAAGTTCAGCTGGTCGGTGTGGACGCCGTGTCTCGTGCCGTTCTCGGTGATCGGCGCGGTGCTGATGCTCGGCCTCTGGAACGCCAAGCCCAACGGCGCCGCCGCTCACTGAGCTCGCGCGCACGCCGACGCCATCGCGCCTCGGGTCAGGGCGCGGGGGACCCGTTGGGGTGCACGGCGAAGTGGAACGACGGGTCCGCCTGGTTGCTCTGGTAGTCGTACATGTCGACGGAGAGCGAGCCGTCGGTGCGCTCCGCGACGATGCCGTAGCCGTAGTTGCTGCTGGTGGCCAGCGGCGCGCCGCCGTTGCCGATGATGACCTCGCGCGAGCCGCTGTAGTGCTTGTACTCGTGCGTGTGGCCGACGATCGAGAGCGTGTAGGGGTGCTTGGCCATGATCGTTTCGCTGGGGCTCACGCCCGGCGCCGTGGTCGCGGCGGCGGGCTCGTGTCGCACGATGAACGTGTACGTCGTCGCCTGCGACAAGGTCTGATCGAGCCACGTCGCCTGTGCGCTCGTCCACGCGTTGGCGGCGACGAAGACGAACTTCGCGGTCCACGCGTTGTTGCTCGCGTTGACGTTGATCACGTAATACGGGTTCGTCTTCTGTAGCGGCCCGAGCAGCATGCTCATGAACGCGGTGTAGTTGTTCGTGATGCCGTTCGCGTTGCCCTGCCCGCAGTTGCTCGCAGTGCCGCCGGTGCACTCGTGGTTGCCCATCGTCGGGAACTGCACGCCCGGGTACGCGCCACGCGCATTGAGGTAGAGCTGAAGCTGCGCCGCGGCCTGGTTGCCGTAGGGGTTCGAGAACTGGTAGTCGCCCGTCGACACGACGAAGGGCGGCACGGTGGGTAGCGCGGCGAGGTCCTTGAAGATGGTGCCGATGATCGCCGTGGGATAGGCGGCGGTGTCGTCCTCGGTGGCCGGTCGCGTGTCGCCGACGATCGCGAAGTACAGGTGCGATTCGGTACCGCCGTTGGCGCCGATGTTGCCGTTCACGCCGCCGTCGAAGCTCGGAGGCGGCCCGGCGTCGCTGGTGGTGCCGCAGGTGGTCGGCGGCTGCTGGCACTTGTTCGTCTGCGTGTTGCACCACCAGCCGCCGTAGCAGCCGTTCGCTTGGCAGTTCGCGCTACCGGCCTGGCACGAGGTGCAACCCGCCGCCGTGGTCGGGCTGGCGAGGCCAGGGCAGTTGTTGGGGGGCGGCGTGCTGGCGTCCGTCGGCTGGGCGGGCTGGTTCAGGCCGCAGACCGGATCGTTGGCCACGACGCAGACGCTCGACTGGTCGCCGGTGACGCTCGAGACGAGCTCGCACGTCTGGCCGCTCGCGCAGTCGGCGCTGGTCGTGCAGGTCGCGGCGCAGAACGAGTCGCCGCCGAGCTGGGCGCAAACGCCGCCGCCGCAGTCGGAGTCGATGACGCACGGGACACAGCCCGTGGTGGCCCCGTCCGGGCCGGGAATGCCGCCGCCGTCGGGTGAGAGGCCGCCGTCCTGGGCGCAGCCGAACAAGGCAAGCCCCGTGGCAGTGGCAATCCCCCAGAGGTGTCGACGACGGATCATGGTGCTCCTCGAGTTGGCGGTCATCCTCAGCGTGCCTCTCCTGCCAGCGGCGGCACCGCGCGCGTCGCGCGCAGAGGCCTGAACCACGCGCGCACCAGCCGGAGCTGCAGCGCGCGCGGCGACGCGAACCACGCCACGGCCAGCGACGCGCCGATGCCGCGCCACGCGTCGGCCCAGCTCGGCGAGGCCAGCATCTTCGGCAGGTGGTCGGCGGCGGGCACGACGTGGGCGATCGCGAGCAGCGTCGCCGCGACGCCGACGGCGTGCCACCGGTTCAGCGTCCGGCGGACGAGCTTCATCAGCCACGGCGTCGGCATCGCCAGCAGGAGCACGGCGGTGGACGCGCCGATCGCCTTCCACGCGTCGCCGGCGTTGGGCGCGGCGAGCAGGTCCCGCCCGTGGTGGGTGGCGGGCAGGAGGTGCATCAGCGCGAGGCCCAGCAAGAGCGGGCGAATGCGCGCGCTGCCCCACGCTCGAGCGGCAAGGCGAGCGCTCGGAGTGCAACGTTGAACGACAGCGCGCATGGCTCTGGCGGGAATGTCCGCCAGAGCCCGCGCCGATCACTCGAAAAAAATTGCAGCAGGAGAACGCGATCGGTTGCCCCGATTCGGCACGCTGCCGCTCACCTCTGCCTCATCGGGCAGCCGCGCTGCGCCGCCATCGCCTGGGCGCCGCTCTGTACGTGCTGGCGCATGTCGCCCATGTTCGCCGCGTCGACGGGCGCCATTTCGATCTGCGCTCCGCCGTCGATGTCGCGCACGAGGGTTCGCACCGGCGGCATGCCCGCCATCATCATCATCATCATTCCACCGGCGCCCGCGGTGCCCGTGGAGGCCGAGCTCATCCGCGTGGCCATCTCGCGGACGCGCCGCCGGAGCTCGGTCACGTCGGAGGTCGTCTTGAAGATCATGTTCATGCCCGTCGGCGTCTCTTTGGTCTCGACGTTGGTGCCGGCCACGGCCATCGGGCAAGAGGACGGAGGCATCGCGGGCGTCGCGGCGGCGCCGGTGCCCATCGGGCCCGTGGCCTCGGGCGGGGCGGCGGTCTCGGTCGTCGCGGTCGTCGTCGGAGTCGTCGACGACGTGACCGTCGCCGCGCCTTGTGACGTCTCCTCCTTCGCGCACGCGCCGAGGGCGCCGAGGCCGAGAACGAGGGTTGCTACAGCGAGAGCGTTTCGAATCATGGTGGTCTCCTTCCGATGGTCGGGGAGGCGCGCCATCCAAGCGCCGTGCCATCCTCGCCTCAGGGGCGCGCCGCGTGCCTCGTCCGCCCGTGCCTCGCCGGCGCCTCGCGGCCTCGCGTGGCTCGCTTTCGCGGCAGCTCGACGTACGGGTTCTCGAATCGCTGCAGCAGCGCGCGCACCTCGGCCCTCGGAGGCCGCAGGGCCACGAAGACGAGCCGTCGCGCGGCGCGGATGCGATCGATCGCGAGGTAGGCCCTGAGCTCCGGCCCGGTGAGATCGCCGCCTTCGACTGCGCAGAAGATGACGTCGTGGGGCCGGACGGCGCAATCGATCCGGTGGATGGCGTCGATGGCGTCGGGCGCGATCTCGACCTCGTGCCCGGCGACGACCGCCCCGAGAGCGCGCGAGAGCGCGCCGAGGAGATCGTCGACCACGAGCACTCGAGCCGGACGCTTCATGGGGAGGCCATTCGATGCATACCCCGTACCTGCCGGGCACACGGCCAGAGGCGCGCGCTACGCGCCCGGATCGGCGCAGCGTTTGCCACGAAGATCCGCAGGCGCTGCGCGTCGCCGCTCAGGGACAGGTGGTCGGAGGCGTATGGCAGTCGGTCTTGGCCGTGTCGCACCAGTAGCCGCCGTAGCAGCCGTTCGGCTGACAGCCCCCGGAGGACGGATTGCACGCCTTGCAACCCGCCGAGACCGCCGGAGCGACCAGAGTGCCGCAGTGATCGACCGGGCCGCCGAGGTCGACGTCGCTCCCGCACGCCAGGTGCGACGTCACGAGCAGCGCGAAGACGAAGGCTCGGCGATGCGGCACTCAGGGAGAGTAGCCCAACAGCGCGCGCACGCGAGCGGCGTGAGGGCTCTTGGGGTAGGTCGCGAGGAAGCGCTTGCCCGCCCGCTCCGCGTCGGGCCGGCTGCCCGCGCGCACGAGCGCCTCGATGCGCAAAAGCTCGGCTTCCTGCACCAGTGCGCCCGAGGGATAGGACGCCTCGTAGGCATCGACGAGGCGCAGCGCACGCTCCGGGCTGCCGCCGTCGAGGGCGGCGCGCGCCCGATCGAGCTCGGCGATCTGCTCGGAGAGCGAGTCCGACGCTGGACGGGTGGTGCGCGCCAGAGGCGCCCGCGCCGCCGGCGCGACCGGGGCCGTCGTTCTTGCTTCGGAGATCTCGACCGGCGCGGTCGATGCGGCCGTCGGCGCGGGGGTCGGGTGCTCCACGATCGCCGGCGCGGGGATGCTCGGGGCGGAGACGTCGGTCGGTCGATCGGTGCGCACCGCGCTCACGCCCGCGGCGGTCAATCCGAGCGCCGCGACGCCGAGGGTCACCCACTTGGCGATGGCCAGCCACCCCACGCCCGCCGCCTTGGGTGCCAGGGAACCGCCCGCCGCCACCGCCGCGCCTCCCGCGGCGGCGCCGGCGAGCCCGAGCGCCGCGAGCGTCTGCCCGCGAGCACCCTCGGCCGGGCCTTCGCCCTCCCACGAGCGCAACAGCTCCTTCTCGAGGTCCGTCGAGTCGGCCGACAGCAAGAGCCTCACGGGATCGGCAGGGACGAGGCGCTCGTTCATGGGGCCCTCCTCGGACGGCGCAGCTGCAAGCGCGTCACGATCGATTGGAACTCCTCGCGGGCGCGCCGCAGCCTCGACGCCGCGGTACCGACCGGGACCTCGAGCAGCTCGGCGATGGCGACCGTGGTCAGCCCTTCGAGCTCGAACAGAACGAAGACGGTGCGGAGGTCCTCGGGCAGCGCCTCGAGCACCTCCTCGAGCAGCTTCTTGCCCTGAGCCGCCGCGAGCGCCTGCTCCGGGTCCGGCGCGCCGTCCGCGGCCAGCGCGAGCGCGCCGACGTCGGCCGCGTCCTCGCGGCGGCGGGCGATCGAGCGCCGCAGGTTCGACGCCACGCCCCGCGCGGTCGAGAAGAGGAACGCTCGTTCGGCTCCGGCCGCGATGGTCTCGAGCTTGCTCGACGCGATGAGAAACACCTGCTGGGTGGCGTCGTCGGCGCTGGAGGCGGGCACGCCGAGGCCGCGCAGCGAGCGCCAGATGAAGTCGAAGTTCGCCGTGACCATGACGCGCAGGCGGTTCTCCGCCTCGGCGGTGAGCCGCTCGCGCCGCTCGGAAGTGGGCATCGTGTCGACCTGGTCGCCGTGCGGGCGCATGACGGCAGACGGGCGCTCCGCTCGGCGGAAGGAGGGGGTCGACACGGCTGCCATCATAGCGCTGCCCACGTCAATGTCCGGTCGGCCCGCCGATGATCACCAAATCGCGACGCCGAGCCCCCCCCCGGCACGGAGCCCCACCCACGGAGCCTGGAAGACCGTCTGGTTCGGCTCCAAGAAGAAGCGATCGCGGACGAGCGGCACCGTCATGGCGCTCTCCGCCTCGACGAAGAACGGGCCGGCGAACCGCCAGCGAGCGCCGAGCGCGAGCCCGAGATCGACCCAGGGCCGCGACGCGCTGCGGGCCGGCGTCACGCCCACGCCGGCGGCGTCGATTGCGCCAGCCTCCACGCGGGCGCACGGTCGCAGGTAGAGCGGGCGCCTTCCACCGGTCGACCCGATCAGCGGGCAGAGATCGAGCGCGCCCGCGGTCCAGGTGAACGCGCCGCCGCTGCCCGTCGTGTCGGTGCTCGTCCCGCCGGTGCGCTCGAAGCGGAGCGCGACCGAGGACGCAAGGTGCTCGCTCCAGTCGCGGCCGAGCTCGGCGAAGACGGGGACGCCGAGCAGCACGTCGGGGGTGACGCCGTAGACGGCCTCGGCGTCGGCGCCGGCGGAGAAGGTGTAGTGCGGAGACGGAGTCGGAGACGGAGTCGGAGTCGGAGTCGGAGTCGGAGTCGGAGTCGGAGTCGGAGACGGAGTCGGACTCGGAGACGGAGACGGAGTCGGACTCGGAGACGGAGACGGAGACGGAGTCGGAGTCGGGGTGGCGAAGGGATCCAGCGCGAGGGCGGCGATGAGCGCGAGGCCGTTGACGACCTCCGCGCACGTGGCCCCCGAGACGACGCGCTGGGTCCGGGAGCCGTCGGCCTCCTTCAGCTCGAGGGTGCCCGAGGCGCGCGC
>DATIQP010000386.1:0-1684 GCA_035470765.1 Polyangiaceae bacterium
CCACCTCGGTGCGCACGGCGTCGTCGGCGTCCGCGTCCATCGCCGCGGCCACGACCGCGAGTACGAGGTCAACGACCAGCGCCACGTCTCGTTCCGCCTCGATCTCGTGGTCATGGGCACGGCCGTCGTTCGCCGCGGCCAGGCCGTTCCCCCTCCTCGCCCCGATCTCGTCGTCGATCTGCGCGATCTCCCGCGCAGCCGCTTCTTCCACGGATGACCCATCGCGGCGAGAGCCGCGGAGCACGCCATGGCCAACTACCAGCGCCCACAAACCCAACGCCAACAGCTCCCCCAGCACGCCGCCGAGCGTCTGCAGCGCATGCGCGGCCAGCAAGGCCAGCGCTTCTTCACGAGCGACCTCTCGGTGAAGGAGTTCCTGCTCGTGCGCGAGGCCGGCTTCGAGTGCGCAGGCCTCGTGATGGGCTCGAGCATCTACCACGTGGGCTTGCAGCGTGGGAATTACTACCAGAACCAGGAGCTCGCAGTGCTCACGCAGGCGCTCTACCAGGCGCGCGAGCTCGCGATGGCGCGCATGGAGGAAGAGGCGCACGAGCTCGGCGCGGACGGCGTCATCGGAGTGCGGCTCAAGATCAACCGCCACGCGTGGGGCGAAGCGCTCGTCGAATTCGTCGCCATCGGCACCGCGGTGTTCGCGCGCGATCCGGCGACCGCGCCGCCGGGGCCTCACGGCTGGAAGGCGCCGAGCGGAGCGCCGTTCTCGAGCGATCTCTCCGGGCAGGACTTCTGGATGCTGCTCAAGAGCGGCTACCGGCCCGTGTCGCTGGTGATGGGCAACTGCGTCTACCACATCGCCCACCAGTCACTCGGCGGCTGGTTCCAGACGGTGGGCACCAACTGCGAGATGCCGAACTTCACGCAGGCGCTCTACGACGCGCGCGAGCTCGCGATGGAGCGCATGCAGTACGAGGCGCAGCTCGACGGCGCGCAGGGCGTGGTCGGCACCGAGATCTACGAGCACACGCACGGCGGGTGGGACTCGCACGTGCTCGAGTTCCTCGCCATCGGCACGAGCGTCTTGCCCATCGAGACGCACGAGCAACCGCCCGCGCCGCAGCTCGTGATGACGGTGAACGAGTAGCCTATGAGCTTCACCAGCGATCTCACGATCGACGAGGTCCTGCTCGTCGAGGAAGTCGGCTTCGAGCCGGTCGAGCTCGTGATGGGCTCGAGCTACTTCCACATCGGCTGGCAGAACGCGCCGTGGACGATGAACATGGAGCTCGGCGACATCACCCGCATGATGCACTACGCGCGGCGCGTCGCCCTCGACCGCATGATCCAGCAGGCCGTCGCCGTGGGCGCGGACGGGATCGTGGGCATGCGCCTCGAGCTCGAGCGCGAGGGGCACAACGCGGAGTTCACCGCGATCGGCACCGCGGTCCGGCGGCGTGCGGGCGACGGCGCCCGGTGGCGGATGCCGAACGGGGCGCCGTTCACGTGCGATCTCTCCGGGGGAGACTTCTGGGCGCTCGTGCGCGCGGGCTTCCGGCCCGTCGTCTTCTCGTTCGGCGTGTGCGTCTACCACGTCGCCCACCAGACGCTGGGCCAGTGGTTCGGCTCCGTCGGCCAGAACGTCGAGATGCCCGCCTTCACGCAGGGCCTCTACGACGCGCGCGAGCTCGCGATGGGGCGCATGCAGTACGACGCGCAGGTCGCCGGCGCC
>DATIQP010000387.1:0-3913 GCA_035470765.1 Polyangiaceae bacterium
CGGTACTTGCCGAGGTACTTGCCGTCGGCGTCGATGACGGCCGCGGTGTTGTAGAAGACGCCGGCCATCTCGCGCTCGTAGAGCGGCACGATCATGACCATCTCGTACTTCTTGGCGTACGTGCTCATCAGCTCGACGGTCGGCCCGGGCATGGGCTCGGCGGCGTCGTACCAGCGCGTGTCCTGGCTGGGGCAGAAGTAGGGGCCGTTGAAGATCTCCTGGAGCCCCAGGATCTTCACGCCCTGCCTGCCGGCGTTCTCGATGAAGGGGATGTGCTTGTCGAGCATCGCCTTCTGGATCTCGGCGACGGGGCGGCTCTCGTCGTTGATCGGGTTGGAGCACTGAATCAACCCGCACTTCACTACTTTGCTCATCGTGATGACCTCGCTGATTCCTCGAAGAAAATGAACAGAAAGTTCAGAAGGTCAGGAAGGGCCCGATCTTTCTGTTCCACCTCTCCTAGTGGGCGCCCTTTTTCGGGCGGAGCTTCTTGCCTTCGGTGACGTGCTCGTTCCACGTCGCGGCTTGGAAACCGTTTTGGACCTCGACCATCGAGATGCAGTCGGCCACGGGGCAGACGATCTTGCAGAGGTTGCAGCCCACGCACTCGCTCTCGTCGACGCGCGGGACGCGGGTGTCTTGCTGGGGGTGGATGCACTGGTGGGCGCCGTCGTGGCAGGCCGTCACGCACAGGTGGCAGCCGATGCACTTCTGCGCGTCGATCTTGGCGATGGTCTCGTAGTTGAGATCGAGGTTGCCCCACTCGCTGTAGGCCGGCACCGCCTTGCCGATGAAGTCATCGAGCTTCTGGAAGCGGTGAGAGCGCATGTACTCCTCGAGGCCCTCGATCATGTCCTCGACGATGCGGTAGCCGCGGAGCATGACCTCGGTGCACACCTGCACCGAGCTCGAGCCGAGGAGCATGAACTCGACGGCGTCGCGCCAGTTGGAGATGCCGCCGATGCCGCTGATGGGCAGGTTGAAGCGCTCGTCGCGCGACAGGGCCGCGACCATGTGCAGGGCGATGGGCTTGACCGCGGAGCCGCAGTAGCCGCCGTTGGTCGACAGGCCGCTGACGCGCGGCTCGGGGACGAAGCGGTCGATGTCGACGCCGATGATGCTCTTGATGGTGTTGATGAGCGAGACGCCGTGCGCGCCGCCGCGCTGCGCCGCGAGGCCGTGCGGGACGATGTCCGAGACGTTGGGCGTGAGCTTGACGAGCACCGGGATGGTCGAGAACTCGACGGCCCAGGACGTGATCTCCTGGTTGACCTTGGGCTCCTGGCCGACGGCCGAGCCCATGCCCCGCTCGCACATGCCGTGCGGGCAACCGAAGTTGAGCTCGAGGCCGTCACCGCCCGCGTCGATCGAGCGCTTGATGATGTCCTTCCACTCGTCCTTCGTCTCGACCATGAGCGAGACGATGATCGCGTGCTTCGGGTACTTCTTCTTCGTCTCGTAGATCTCCTTGAAGTTGATCTCGAGCGATCGATCCGTGATGAGCTCGATGTTGTTGAAGCCCGCGCCCTGAACGCCGCGAACGTTGGTCGCGCCGAAGCGGCTCGAGACGTTCTGGATCGGCTGGCCGAGCGTCTTCCAGACGGCGCCGCCCCAGCCGGCGTCGAAGGCGCGCTGCACCTGGCCGGCCGAGTTCGCGGGCGGCGCGGAGGCGAGCCAGAACGGATTGGGCGACTTGATGCCGCCGCAGTTGGTGGAGAGATCGGGCATGACTACTTGGTCTCCATCAGAAACGCGTTGATCGCGCGCGCGGCCGCTTTGCCCTCGGCCGCGGCGTTGACGACTTCCTTGCCACCATTGCGGCAATCGCCTCCCGCGAACCACTTGGCGCGGCCGGTCTTGCCGTCGTCGTCGGTGACGACGCGCCCCTTCTCGATGCGAATGCCGTCGAGCTTCGAGAGCATGTCGCCGAGCTTGCTCTGACCGATGGCGACGAGGACGAGATCGGCCTCGAGCACGAGCTCGCTGCCGGCGATGGGCTTCTTGTGGGCGTCGAGGCGCACTAAGCGCACCCTCTCCACTTTTGCCTGCTCCGCGGCTTCGCCGCGATGGCCGTGCCCCTCGAACGCGACTGGGAGGACCTGCCACTCGGCCCGGGCGCCGTGCATCTCGGCCGCCTTCCACTCGTGGGCGTAGCCGCTCATCTTGGCCTCGGTGCCGCGGTAGGCCATCGTCACGCGCTCGATGCCGAGCCCGCGCGCCTCGCGCACGCAGTCGAGCGCGGTGTTGCCGCCGCCGACGACGACGCAGCTCTTCATGCCCTCGACCGAGACGCGCCCGGTCTTCATCCGCTCGATCCAGTCGACGGCACCGAAGACGTTCTCGAGGTCTTCCCCGGGGACCTTCATCGCCGTGTCCGCGCCGAGGCCGGCGCCGAAGAAGACGGCGTCGTGCCTCTTCTCGAGGTCCTCGAGCGAGACATCGTCGCCGACGCTCACGCCCGTCTTCACCTCGATGCCGCCGATGCCGAGGATCCACTGGACCTCCTCGAGGCTGCGGTCGGCCTTCATCTTGTAGGGAGCGACGCCGGTCGTGTTGAGGCCGCCGATGCGCGCTCGCTTCTCGTAGATCGTGGCGCGGTGGCCGAAGCGACGCAGCTCGTGGGCGCACGCGAGGCTCGCGGGGCCGCCGCCGACGAGGCCCACGGTCTTGCCCGTGTCCTGGCCGGCCTCGAAGAAGCGCCACTCGTTCGCGAACGCCGTGTCGGTGCTGAAGCGCTGGAGCTTGCCGATCTGGATCGGCGGCACGCCCATCTCGTTGTAGACGCAGTCACCCACGCAGAGCACCTCGACGGGGCACACGCGCGCGCAGCTCATGCCGAGGATGTTCGCGTCGAAGATCGTCCGCGCCGAGCCGCGCAGGTTGCCTGTGGCGATCTTGCGGATGAACTGGGGGATCTCGATGTGCGTCGGGCACGCCTTCACGCACGGCGCGTCGGTGCAGTAGAGGCACCGGTTGGCCTCCACGAGCGCCTGCTCGCGCGTGTACTCACCCTTGTAATCGCTGAAGACCGTCTCCGAACGATCTCCGCCGAGCGAAGCCGCCATGGGATACCTTTTCGGCGGCTGATGCCGCGTGACCAACTCCGAGCTCGTTTCCAGCTCGATCCTGGTCGAAGGCCAGGCGAACGAAACGAGGGACGTGATTTTACCCCAAGTTGCACACAATGCCATACGGAACGGGCGTGCAGCCTCGCCCGGTGCCCCGAACCTTGCCGGAAGTTGGCCCCCGGCGCGCGGCTTCGGTAGGCGTGGAGCACCATGCACGTCGTCATCGAGAGCACGAGTCCCGTCTCGGAGGCGCGCCGCCTCCTCGCCAACGTCGTCGTCCGCGAGGCGCTCGGCATCCTCGCCAAGCACATCGAGAGCGTGCGCTTCCGGCTCCCGGCCGTGGGCGGCGGCGAGCGCGCCCGGTGCGAGCTCGAGGTCCAGCTCACGAGCGGCGCCAAGCTCGAGTGCGACGGCACGGCCGACAGCATGGCCGACGCGTTCGAGGGCGCCGCGCACGAGATGCGACGGAGGATGTTCGCCGAGCTGGGCCTGCCGCTGCCGGCGCGCTCGCGACATGCCGACGCCGACGCCGCCGCCGAGCGCCGCGCGACCTGACCGGCGTCAGCTCCGGCGGAACGGTTCGTGCGAGCATCGAAGGCGTCATGATCGAGCTCTACACCTGGACCACCCCGCACGGCCTCCAACCGCACATCCTGCTGGAAGAGGCGGGGCTTCCGTATCGCGTGCACGCGGTGAACCTGCGCAAGGGCGAGCAGAAGCAGCCGGAGTTTCTGCGCATCAACCCGAACGGGAAGATCCCCGCGCTCGTGGACCCCGAGGGCGAGGGCGGCGAAGTGCGCGTCTTCGAGTCGGGCGCGATGATGATCTACCTGGCCGAGAAGACG
>DATIQP010000388.1:0-1744 GCA_035470765.1 Polyangiaceae bacterium
GGGCTGGGGCTTCATCAAGCAAGACTCGGGTCCTGACGTCTTCGTTCATTACTCGCAGATCAACGGGGACGGTCGCCGTCGCCTGTTCGAGGACGAGGTCGTGGAGTTCGAGATCAAGGAGGGGCCGAAAGGCCTGCAGGCGATCAACGTGACGCGCACGCAGCAGCCGAAGGTCAGCGAGACTGCGGTCTGATCAGACCGACTTCTCTAAACACTATCGAAAAAAGGCTTGGCGAGCGCCCGCCGCATTGCGCGGTTGGGCGCTTCGTCATTTTGTCCGCCGGATCGCGACCCGCTACTCCCAGCGCCCCTCCGGCACCGGCTCGTGGTGGAACCGACCCGAGACCGGATCGAGCACGTGCGCGTCGATGTGGGCGATCTCGCCGGCGTCGTCGATGTCGTAGACGTTGAAGCCGCTCATCCGCGTCTCCTGCTCGTGGTGGAGCGAGGCGCTCGCCGCGCCGGCGACGAGGAGCGAGCCCGCGTCGGTGACGATGCGGTGCTGCTTGCGCCGGTGCAGGTGCCCGTGCAGGACGAGGCCGCGCCCCAGGCCGCGGAGCCGTTCGTAGAGGCGCCCGCCGTCGCGCAGGCTCTCCATGACGGCCTTGACCGTACCGGACGGCCTCTCGGGCGGGTGATGCACGAGGATGACCGGCAAGCGCCGGCGGACCTCGGGGTGCTCGAGCGCGCGCGACAGCGCCTCGAGCTGCGGCAGGCCGATCTCGCCGGCGGCGACGAACGGCAGCCGCGGGACGGCGCTCGACAGCCCGATGAACGCGCACGGGCCGCGAAGCTTGACGTAGGGGAAGTGGCCAGGGCCCACGTCGATGCCGACGTCGATGTCGCAGCGCGTGTACTCCGCGAAGTACTCCGTGAACCGGCGGCCGCGCAGCGCGCCGCGCGTGTAGACGTCGTGGTTGCCCGGGACGATGCTCACCTCGCTGGGCTCGAGGTGCAGCTCACCCTCGAGGATGTCGCGCGCCGCCAGGAATTCGGCCTCGAGGCTGAGGTTGGTGAGATCGCCGGTGATGGCGACGTGATCGACGCCGACGCGGCCCACCTCGCGCGCCACGGCGCGCACGTAGGTGGCGCGGTGGACGTCCTTCCGGCGCCACTCGCCGGGGACGCGCTCGCCCACCGCGCGCGCGAGGCCCGAAAGCTCTTCGAGCGGCGCGCGCCGCAGGGCGAGGTTGGCGAGGCCGGTGAAGCGCTTGTTGAGATAGCGCCGGAAGCCGACGCCCTCGAGCGACAGGACGTGCAGATCGGAGAAGTGTGCGATGCGCATGCGTTGGCCTCTGTCTCCGCGACCTCAGTCGCTCGCCGCACAGCGGAAGCCGATGAAGTCCGCCCGGGTGGTGCGGAACTCCATGCGACGCGCCGTCGTGCGCTGCTCGTACGCGCCCTCAGCGTACGAGCCGCCGCGCACCACGCGCCGCGCGCCGCCGCGGGAGACCGGGTCGACCTGGGGGCCGGCAGGGTAGGGCGGCGGGAACGTCTCGCTGACGTCGGGATCCACCTCGTCGTCGACCCACTCCGCGGCGTTGCCCGCCATGTCGAGCAGGCCGAGCGGCGTCTGGCCGTCGCGGAAGGAGCCCACCGGCGCGAGCCGCGCGTAGCCGTCGCTCGCGTCGGTGTGGTCGACGCCGAGCGAGCCGTGGTTGCACAGGTGGCCATTGTACACGCTACCCCACGGGAACACGCGCTGCTGGATGCCGCGCGCGGCGAGCTCCCACTCGGCTTCGGT
>DATIQP010000389.1:0-10777 GCA_035470765.1 Polyangiaceae bacterium
CGCGTCGCGTACCGTCCCGCCCTTGGCGATGTCCGCGTAGCTGATCACCTTCGCGAGGTTCTTCTTGCTCTGGACCTTCACCAGCGCCGCCGTCAGCGTCGTCTTACCGTGGTCGATGTGACCGATCGTGCCGACGTTCACATGGGGCTTGCTGCGTACGAATTTCTCTTTCGCCATGGTCTTGTCCTCGTCCTCGTCGTCGTCACTGCGAGCCCACCACGGGGCTTGAACCCGTGACCTCTTCCTTACCAAGGAAGTGCTCTACCACTGAGCTAGGTGGGCGATGTCTCTTCTCGTTTCACTCCGAACCCTCGCCGACGGCTCGAGCGTGCGGCAGTGGTCCTGCTTCCTGTTCTCTTCTCTCGAACCTCGAACCTCGAAACTTCAACTGAGCGGGAGACGGGATTCGAACCCGCGACGTTCAGCTTGGAAGGCTGACGCTCTACCAACTGAGCTACTCCCGCGCGGCTTGCTGCGTGCTCCGACCGCTGGACGGTGGAGGGTGATGGATTCGAACCATCGAAGGCAATGCCGGCAGATTTACAGTCTGCTCCCTTTGGCCGCTCGGGCAACCCTCCGTGAAAAACGCGTGAGCCGTGTACCGTTGATCCTGATGCGTGCGTGATGCGTGATGCTTGATGATGCGTGGTCGGTGAAGCAAGGTAAGGTGGCGGAGCTGACGAGGGGACTTGAACCCCTAACCACCTGTTTACAAAACAGGTGCTCTGCCGATTGAGCTACGCCAGCGAGTGGGCGACACCACACGCCAGTGAAAGATCCTCGGTCCCAACGGGTTCCGAAGATGGGCGGCGAAGGCTAGCTCACGGTCTTGCGGCCCGCAAGCAAAACCAAAGCCAAAGGGCCGGCGTCTTGCTTACACTGTACCACAAGGTGGTCTGCGCCGAGCCATCCTTATTGGTCACCGGGGGTCCTTTCAAACCGACGAGCGGCCTGCACCCTTCCTGAACGGCCTCAGCGGGCGTGCGAATAGGCGGCTTTTTCGGCCTTTTCCTGCATGATCTGGAGCGCCCGCTCCAGCTCGCCCTCGGTGAAGGGGAGCTTGGCGAGGGCGGCCTTCTCCTCCGCGAGGGCCTGGTCCATCTCGAACTTCGCCTCCCGGGCACGAGCCACCCCCGACGACGTGTCGCCCGTCTTGTCGGCGACGTCGAGCGTGGCGTTGAGCATGATGAGCGCCTTGTCGAGCAGCGCCCGGTAGCGAACGTGCATGATGCCGTAGAAGACCTGGCGCTGGTGCTCGGTCTTGGCGAACGCGTCGGGTGGGATCGCCATCAGCTCGCGATGGAGCTGGCGGTACATCGCGCCGAGGCGATAGCCGCTCATCGTCGCCCAGTGCGGATCCTCCGAGCGCATCGCGTCGCCGTAGGCGCTCTGCGCGTCGAGCAGGCCCTGGCAGCGTGCGCCCACGCGCGCGACGAAGTCGGGGCCGACCGGCTGCAGCGCGATGCGCTCGGTCGAGACGCGCCGCACCTCGGCGAGCGCGAACTTCAGCTGCGCGCCCGCGGGCGGCAGCCGGCCCGAACGACCGAGACCCAGCTCGTCGACGAGATCGAGCCCGCTCTGCACGTCGCGCTGGGCGAGCGACTCGTCGCCCTGCTCGACCCGAGAAAGCCCGCGCGCGCCGAGCGCGGTCGCGCGGCCGAGCGGATCGAGATCGGCGCGGGCGAGCAGGGCTTCGGCCGTGTCGCCGAGCTCCTTCCACTCCTCGAGGTACGCGTGCAGCGACACCGCGCGCAAGAGCGCCGCGCGCGCGAGCGGCAGCTCGGGGAACTTGTTCGCGACCGTGTGGTACGCGTCGCGAGCACGATCGCGCTCGCCGAGCGCCTCGTAGACGTTGCCGAGATCGAAGAGCACCGTCGGCAGGATCTTCGGCGACGGCCCCGCGGCGAGGAGCGTCTCGAAGTCACGCTTGGCGCCGAGGTAGTCGCCGTCGAGGAGCTCGCGCTGGGCGCGCTTGAAGAGCTCGGGCTCGCTGGAGTCGTCGTTCTGCGTGACGATCTGGTTGGCGGTGACGAGGTGCGTCTCGGGCGCCTTGGGCGCGACGGGCGCCGAGGCGCCGCACGCGATCAGACCCAGCGAGAGGACAAACGACCAGCGCATGCTCCCTCCGAGTGTGGCCCACGCGGACGAAAGGTTCCCGCGATTTCCGCCCCTACGGCTCGTCCTTCTTCTCGGTCCCGCCGCCCTTCGGTGCGTCTTGATTCTCTTTTTCCTTCGACGCCTTGCGCTTGTCGTTCGTCAGCGACGCGATGCCGCCGCCGTAGACCTCGTCGTTGAGCTCTTTGAGCGTCGTGACGAGGCGGGTCTTCCATTCGGCGGGGAGCGCGTCGGGGTGCTCGTCGTCCACGGCCTTCGCGACCATGAGCCAGTGGCGCGCATCGGCGCGATAGCCGATGCGGTAGTCCGTCATGCCGCGCAGGTAGCCGTAGCGGGCCTGATCGGTGACGTCGAAGTGCGACTGGTCCGGCTCGAGCGCGCGGAAGACTGCGAGCGCGCGCTCGTGATCGTTCTTCTCGTAGTCCTGCTGCCCGCGCACGAGCTCGTCGTGGTAGGTCGCGCACGACGCGCCGAGCAACGCGAAGAGTGAGACGCCGACCGTGACGAGCAGAGCGCGCATGGGCTGCGGAGAGCGTAGCCGCCCGCTCGCGTCGCGATCAACTGGTAGTTCGGCGGCGTCGCGCGAAGTAGCCGGCGGCGGCGACGGCCACGAGGCCGGCGACCAGCCAGATCGCGGTGTGGCTCTCGTGGGGCTTGCTCTCGGCCTCGGGCGCCGGCGCCGCCGCCTGCTCGGGTGCGACCTGCGGAGCCTTGGCGCGCTCGGCCGCGCTCGGCGGATCGTCGTCCCAGAGGTTCGTCTTGGTGAAGCCGATGTCCTCGAGGACCGAGCCGTCGATGCGCTTGGTCATGAGCCGGCCCTTGTCGCGATCGAGCGTGAAGAGCACGTAGTGGTGCGTCGACTCCAGCTTGCGCGAGCCCGGCCGCGGCGGGCGCAGCGCGTAGAGCGGTGCGCCCGCGCCCCCGCTGACGACGTAGCGCAGCCCATCGGAGGCGCCGCGCTCGTAGATGTGATCGTGTCCCTCGAGGACGAAGTCGACGTGATGCTGGCGTAGCAGCGACGGGACGTCGCCGCCGTGCATCTTGTCGTTGTCGCCGTGCATGCCCGACGAGAAGGGGCCGTTGTGCACGACCACGATCCGCCAGACGAGCCCAGGCTCGTCGTCGGCCTTCCTCAGCTCGCGCTCGAGCCAGTCGCGGTCCTCGCCGAGGAAGGTGCCCTCACCGTTGAGGAAGAAGAAGCGCGCCATGCCCCAGCGGAACGTGGTGTAGAGCTGGTGCGTCTTCTGCTGCTCGGCCGTGCCGAAGAAGCGAAGGTACGAGGAGCCGCTCTCCTCGACGAGCTCGTGGTTGCCGATCGCTGCGAAGAGGCAATGGTCGCGCAGCAGGTTGTCCTCCACGTCGAAGAACGCCTCCCACTGCGCGCCGTTTCGGCCGTCCGCGACCAGGTCGCCGGAGTTGACGAAGAAGTCGCTCGCCTCGTCGAGCATGTGGCGCGCGATGTTGCGGTGAATGCCGATGCCGCCGCGGTCGTCGCCGTAGAGGATGAAGCGGATCGGCGACGGATCGTCGTCGGCGGGGGCCGTCGTGAACTCCCCGCCCTCTCCGGCGATCTGGTAGCGGTACGTCGTCCTCGCCGCGAGGCCGTCGAAGACCATGGCGTGGACGCCCGCGTGCGGCGCAGGGTCGGCGACCCGAAGGCTGCCCGCCGCCGCGTCGGCTCGGTCGGCGCGGGCGACCTCGACGACCGCGGTGAGCGACTCGGAGCTCTCCGTCTCCGCGCGCACCACGACGTGAGTCGCCCCGAGCTCGGTGAGGTAAGGCCCCGCGGAGATTGGCGAAGCGGCGGCGACGCTCGCCGAGCACGTCATCACCAGAACTGCCATCTGCAGCGTGTGTCGAAGCGGAGAGGCCACCCCCAGCCTTCTACCCCGAGCTGCGGGCCCTGGAAACGTCGCACCTCGCCTTACATCCCCCCGACTGTACGAATGGGCTCGTGGTCGAATTGACCCACACGCCACCGCAGTTTAGCGTTTAACGAGCAACCGTTCTCGCGGCGCCCCGGCCGTCGAGGGCAGCGTTTCCGCATCGAATGACAAATCGCGCCCCTCCTCCGCCTGCGTCCCCGCCCGGCGCTTCGCCCACGTCTACGGCGAGCCAGCCGGCGTCCGCCGCTGCGCCGCCCTCAGGCAAGGTGCCCGTGGCGCCGCCGGTGCCGCCGCCGCGCAACTCCGCGCCCAACGTGGCGCCGCCGGCGCCGCCATCGCGCAACTCCGCACCGGGGCTGCCCGCTGCGCGCGCCGCTTCTTCACCGTCGTCGCCCGGCGTCTCCTCGCCCGGCGTCTCCTCGCCCGGCGTCTCCTCGCCTGGCGTCCCGTCGGGCGCATCTTCCCCTGGGAAATCCGCGTCCGGAGTCGCGATCCCCGCGCACGTATCGCAGCCAGTCCCGACGAACGAAGACGGCCTCCCCAAGCGCTTCGGCAAGTACACGCTGCTGCGCGTGCTCGCCAGGGGCGGCATGGCGGAGCTCTTCCTCTCCATCCAGAAGAGCGTCGCCGGCTTCGAGAAGCTGATCGTGATCAAGCGCATCTTGCCGTCGATGAACCAGGACAAGGCGTTCATCGAGATGCTGCTGCACGAGGCGCGCATCGCGGCGACGCTCTCGCACCCGAACATCGTCCAGATCTTCGACGTCGGCTCGGCCGAGGGCCTGTACTTCATCGCGATGGAGCACGTCCACGGCGAGGACATCCGCTCCATCGTGCGCGGCATGAAGGCCAAGGGCGTGCCGGAGTTTCCGCTCGAGCACGCGCTCGCCATCGCCACGGGCATGTGCGCCGGCCTCGCCTACGCGCACGAGAAGAAGGACTTCGACGGGTCGGAGCTCGGCATCGTCCACCGCGACATCTCGCCGCAGAACGTGGTCGTGACGTTCAGCGGCGACGTGAAGATCGTCGACTTCGGCATCGCCAAGAGCGACAGCAAGATGGCGACCGAGACCAAGAGCGGGAAGCTCAAGGGCAAGGTCCCGTACATGTCGCCCGAGCAGGCGAAGGGCGAGGTCATCGACGCGCGCAGCGACATCTTCGCGACGGGCGTCATGCTCTTCGAGCTGACAACGGGCAAGCGCCTGTTCAAGGGCGCGAGCGAGTTCGAGACGCTCAAGCTGATCTGCGAGCGCGAGTACCCACGGCCCTCGCAGGTGCGCCCCGGCTATCCGGCCGTTCTCGAGCAGATCGTGATGAAGGCGCTCGCGAAGGACAAGGCCGAGCGCTACCAGAGCGCGCGCGAGATGCAGCACGATCTCGAGGAGTTCATCCGCGGCAACCGCCTGCCGGTGAGCAACATCGCCCTGAGCCAGTTCATGCAGGGGCTGTTCGAGGACAAGCTCCAGTCGCAGAAGGAAGCGCTGCTGCAGGGCAAGCAGCTCGCGGACATCATCGAGCAGCAGCAGCCGCTCGAGTCGAGCCTCGACGTGTCGCAGGCACTGCTCAGCACGCCCGCAGCGTCCCACACCCTCACCGACCTGCCCGCGCGCCGCGGGACCATGATGTTCGGCGCCGTCGCGGCGGTGGTGCTGCTGGCCGGCGGCATCGGCGGCACCATTTACGTGATGAAGCAGAAGCAGAAGGCGCAGGCGACGCTCAACGCGCCGCCGGTCGTCAAGGTCGCCAAGGGCGCGATCGAGATCACGAGCGATCCGCCGGGCGCCGCGATCTGGATCAACGGAGACATGCGGCCCGAGGTCACGCCCGCAACGATCAACCAGCTGCCGACGGGCGGCGGCGCGATCGACGTCAAGCTGACGAAGGACGGCTTCGAGTCGGAGAAGCAATCGGTGAAGCTCACCGACGCCGCGCCGAAGGGCACGGTGAAGGCGACGCTGAAGAAAGGCTCGGTCGTCGTCGACGTGACGGTGCTCCCGGCGAACGTGAAGGGCACGCTCTCGCTCGACGGCAAGAAGTACGACGGCACGTCGATCGACGCGATCTCGAGCGGCGAGCAGCACAAGCTCGTCGTCTCGTCTCCCGGCTACGTCGACTTCGAGACGAAGTTCATCGGCCAGCCGCAGGAGACGAAGCACTTCGACGTGACGCTGCAGAAGCAGGTCGTGTCGGCGGGCAACGGCGGCGGCCATGTGGCCGTCGAGCCGAAGGGGACGGGGAAGCTGAACGTGGGCGCGAGCGGCGGGTGGTGCAACGTGTCCGTCGACGGCGCCGCGAAGGGGCCGACGCCGCTCGCGGGCCTCGAGCTTTCGTCCGGGCCGCACCGGCTGACCTGCACCAGCGGCGACGGGAAGACGCTGAGCGCGACGGTGCACGTGCCGATCGACGGGACGGCGCGGTACAAGTTCTCGCTCTAGTTGCCGCTCGCCGCAGTGCTCGCTCGTGCTCGGCCGCCCCGGTGCATGCACGACTCCGACTCCGTCACCGTCGGGTGAATCGAACGCGGAAGATCGGCAGGCCGTCCGCCATCGCGCGGCGCTCGCGGGGGCTGCGCGCGACGTAGGGGTTCTCGACCAGGCGCGCGGAGCCCGGGGCGTCGCCCGCGGGGGCGAAGCGCGCGTCGGCGAGCAGCGCGGTCTCGTACTGCGCGGCGCGCTCCTCGACGTCGGTCTGTACGAAGATCTCGCCGCCCGGCTCGAGCAGGCGCGCGACCTCGTCGACGAGGCCCGATGAGAGCATGAGGCGCTTCTGGTGGCGCTTCTTCCACCACGGATCGGGGAAGTGCGAGAAGAAGCGGCGCACGCTCGCGTCGGGCGCGACGCGAGGCAGCGCGAAGCGAGCGTCCTCGGCGAAGACGCGCGCGCGGTCGCCGTGGCCGAGCTTGTTCAGGCGGCCGTCGACGATGGTCGCCCACTTGCGGCGGATCTCGAGGCCGACGAGCCCGGCCCTGGGCTCGGCTGCCGCGCGCTCGATCATGAAGCCGCCTCGCCCCGGTCCGAGCTCGACCTCGATCCACTCGCCGCGGACGAGCGAGCGGAGCTCGACGTGCTCGCCTTCGGGGAGGCGCGGTGCATCAGCGTACGGACGGGGCTTCTCGGACACGCGGCGAGCATACCCGACTCCGTCTCCGTCTCCGTCTCCGCCTCCGTCTCTGCTAGCGTCGCCGCCGGCATGCCGGACGAGCCGAGCAAGCAACCCTGGTACGCGACGCTTCGCATCCCGGACCGCTATTTCCCCGCGGCGCCCATCGCCGTCGCCACCGCCGTCCTCGCGTGGCGCACGCTGCGCGCTGTGCTCGCGCAGGTCGGCGAGCCCTGCGCGACGCTCGACGACTCCTTCATCCACTTCCAGTACGCGCGCGCCATCGCGGAGCTTCACCCGCTGCGCTACCAGGCCGGCGTGCCACCGACGAGCGGCGCGACGAGCCTGCTCTGGCCCGCGCTCCTCGCGCCGTTCTACGCGGTGGGCTTCCGCGGCATGGCCATCGTGTGGGCGGCGTGGGCGTTCGGCTTCGTCTCGCTGGGCGCGCTCGCCGTCGAGGCATTCCACATCGCGCGACCGCTGACGGGCAAGAGCGGCGCCTGGGCGACCGCGGCGACGGTCCTGTGCTTCTCCGCGTTCACCTGGTGCGCGGCGAGCGGCATGGAGGTCGTGCCCTTCGCGTGGGCCATGGCCCGCTGTGTGCGCCGCGCGAGCGAGTGGGTCGAGAACCCCGACCAGCGCACGCGCAACCGGCGCATCGAGCTCGTGGTGCTCGCGTTCGTGGTCGCGCTCCTGCGACCGGAGGGCGCCGTCGTCGCGCTCGGCATCGGGCTCGCGCTCGGCGGCTGGCTGCCCGCGAACGGCAAGCACGTGCACCGCCTCTGGGCGCTCGGCGGGGTCGCTGCCGCGCTCGCCACGCCCGCCACGCTCTGGGCGATGACCGGCACCGCGACCGCCAACACCGCGACCGCGAAGCTGCTGATCGGCAACCCCTACTACCACGGCCGCGCGCTCTGGGACGCGGTGGGCGCGAACCTCAAGACGTTCTTCGTCACGCTGCTCAACGGGCAGGTGTGGTCCGCGGAGTTCTTGCCGAGCAACGCGATGCCGCTCGCGATCAT
Source organism: Polyangiaceae bacterium (assembly GCA_035470765.1). GTDB lineage: Bacteria > Myxococcota_A > Polyangia > Polyangiales > Polyangiaceae > DASXHD01. The sequence goes on from DATIQP010000389.1 coordinate 8,123, forward strand.
GGCGCTCGTCGCCGTCCCCGTCGTTGGCTGGCAGAAGCACAAGCTCTTTCGCTCGATCGCCGTCCTGCTGCTCGCCCTCGGGATGCTGGTGCCGTGCTTCTACGTCACGTTTCTCTGGAACCGGCTTCGCTACCTCTGGCCCTTCGCGACGGGGTGGCTCGTCGCGTTGAGCTGCCTCGCCGTAGTGCTCGGCGACGTGGCGACGCTCGTGCACCCGCGCGCGAAGATGGGCGTACCCATCCTGCTGGGCGCCTTCGCGGGCGCACTCTCGGTCCGGCTCGACTGGACGATCGACGACGTCGCCAACTCGGCGCGCGGCATCGACCAGCAGCACGTGAAGATCGGCCGCTGGGCCAACGAGCACCTTCCCGACGACGCCCTCGTCGGCGTCAACGACACCGGCGCCATCGCGTACTTCAGCAACCGCCGCACGTTCGACATCGTCGGCCTGACGACCAACGGCGAGGCTCGCTACTGGGTGGCGGGCACGGCGTCGCGCCTGGAGCACTACGAGCGCCTGCACCACGATCGGCCCGAGGCGCTGCCCACGCACTTCATCGTCTACCCGGAGTGGATGGGCACCGACGCGTTCTTCGGCAAGCAGCTGTTCGACGCTACCGTCACGGACTCGACCATCCTCGGCGGCCAGAGCATGCGCGCCTACGTGGCGGACTGGCAGCTGCTCGATTCCGGCGCGAGGCCGTGGAGCGAGCACGAGGCCAAGCCCGTCGACGAGGTCGACGTGGCCGATCTCGAGAGCGAGGCGGAGCACCGCTTCGATCTCGCGGGGACGCGCGACAACGAGGAGGTCGTCGGCGATGCGAGCTCTCCCGACGGCGACCGTGTCATCGACGGCGGGCGCGGCTTTCGCTCTGCGGATCGCTTCGTCGCCAAGCTGCGCGCCGGGATGGCCTTTCGCGGCATCGTGCGGGCCTCGGCGAAGACCAAGACGACGCTCGACGTCCGCGCGGCCGGGCAGCTCGTCGGGTCGCTGGCGGTCGGCGACGAGGACTAGTCCGAGACGGCGACGCCCGAGTGGGTCGAGAAGTCGTTCGACGTCCCCGCGAGCCTCGCCAAAGACGAAACCCCCCTCGAGATCTCGTCTCGAGAGGGGTCGCGTTTCTCGTCCTACCATTACTGGTTCTTTGCGACGCCGTGACCCTTCACTCGGGGGTGAAGGTGAAGGGGTAGACGACGCGCACCGTGCCGCCACCAGGCTCGGGGAAGCTCACGCCGTAGAACGACTTCACGACGCACTGGCGGACGCCCTGGTCGGGCAGATCGCTTCCGCCCGTGTCTGCGGCCATCGTCACGGTGCCGTCGCGGCCGATCATGAACTGCACGGCGACGCGGCCCGTGAGGCTCGGGTTCTGGCGCAGGCCGTCCTGGTAGCAGGCGACGAAGCGGCCCGAGTTCTGGCGCACGATGCGCTGGATGACTTGCGCGTCCAGGCGCCCGCTCGTCGTGATCTTCGGGTCCCAGGTGAGCTTCGGGCTCTTGACCCGGTGGTCGCCACCCAGCTTGCCGTGGCCGTGACCGTGGCCGCCAGCGCAGTCGGTGTCGGCGCCGCAGGTGCCGAGCATGTGACCCAGCCCGCCGACGTCGCCCACGCCGATGCCCTGGCCCTTGCCGCCGCCGCCCTCGTCGTTGCCGGTGAGGCCGAGGCCGTTGCCGAACGCGTCACCGATGTCGCCCGACCAGAGGTTGCCCATGTGGCTCTCGCGGTCGGCGCCCATCAGGAGGTTGCCCCATGGCACCACCGGCGCGTTGGGGTCCGACGACGACGCGCTGCTGATGAGGCCGATCATGCCGAACTCCTGGGCCTCCTTGAGCGCGTGCTCGCGCGCGAGCTGCGCGTCCTCGGGGCGGCTGTCGCCCTTGGCGCTCCAGCGGCCGGGCTTCTCGACCGGCTTCGGCCCGCCCATCGCGCCCTCGGCGCCCTGCGCGCGCTGCCCCGGATCCGATTTACTCCCCCCTTGCTCGTCGTCGCTGGGCTTCTCGGGCTTCGTCTCCTGCTCGCGCTCCGCAGCGGCGGTCAGGTAGCTCTTCATCTCGAAGATGCGCTGCCGGTCCACGCCGCCGTCGTCGGCCGAGCTCAGGGCGGGCATGAAGAACGCGAACGCGGCGAGGAGCGCGGCGTGCGCGACGGCCGATCCGGCGAACGTGCCGTACTTGCCCTCGGCGAGGACGTCGGCGATCGCGCGCACCGGGCGCTGCTCGCGCGGCGCGACCTCGACGTGGAAGGTGAACTCGCCGAAGATGACGTCCGCGCAATGACCCTGGTTGAGCGGGAACGCCTCGCTGGTCGCCATCATTCGGTCGATGAAGACCGTGGAGCCGAGCGGCGGCGTCACCACGAGCTGCTCGCCGTCCCAGCGCACGAGGTCGTGGCTCACGTTCGGCACCGTGAAATCGCAGCCCTCCTCGCCGAGCGAGAGGCCCGTGCCGGCGAGGGCGTGGCGCTGGGCGATGACGTTGCCGGTGCCCGCGTTGCCCCAGTACTGCGTCACCTGCACCTCCAGCTGCTCGAGGAGCGCCGAAGAAGTCGTCTGGTTGAAGATCGCCCGGTTCATGATCGTGGCTCCTTGGAATGGACGCGTGCGACGGCGTCGTGCGCCGCACGGTGAGTGTCGAGGAGCGCTGCCGCGAGCCGCC
>DATIQP010000390.1:0-1649 GCA_035470765.1 Polyangiaceae bacterium
ACCATCCGCGACACGGGGGACACCATCGACCTCCGGCGGATGGGCTCCGGCGGGTGGGCGGTGCCGTCCATCGTGGAGGAGAACGTCATCGAGTTCGTCCGCCACGAGGCCCGGTACATCCTCCTCATCGAGAAGGACGCGGTGTGGACGCGCTTCAACGAGGACAAGTTCTGGAAGCGCGAGAGGTGCATCATCCTGCAGGGCGGGGGTCAGCCGCCGCGCGGCGTGCGGCGGCTCGTGCAGCGGCTCCACAGCGAGCTGAAGCTCCCCGTGTACGTCCTCGTCGACAACGATCCCTGGGGCTTCTACATCTACTCGGTGATGAAGCAGGGCTCGATCAACCTCGCGTACGAGTCGATGCGGATGGCCGTCCCGGACGCGCGCTTCGTCGGGCTCTCGTCGTTCGACAAGGACAAGTACAAGCTGCCGGTCAACGTCGCGATCAAGATGGACGACGGCGACAACAACCGCGCGAAGCAGATGCTCGCGTACCCCTGGTTCCAGGCGAAGCAGTGGCAGCGCGAGATCGAGGAGATGGTCCGCTCCGGGCTCAAGTTCGAGCTCGAGGCCCTCTCCCGGCGCGGGATCAGCTTCATCACCGAGGAGTACCTGCCGAGGAAGCTGCGCGATCGCGACTGGCTCGAGTAGCAAGAAAATGGACGCCGCGCACCCGCGCGGCGAAACTCGCGCAACCCCCGAAGGAATGGGGCGAGGAGGATCGCAATGCCTGCAGCGAAGAAGGGCAATCGCTCGAAGCGGAAGGTGTCGAACCGCGCGAAGACGAAGCGCACGACCGCGACGCGCAAGCGCGCCCTCTCGGTGAAGCGCAAGCGCCGCGCGAAGCGCGGACCGCGGTAGGGAAGAGAGGCTGCGGGATCCGGGCTGCAGGCTTCGGTAGAAGCCGCGCGCCCGCGCCTGCAGGTCGACCTCGCGCGCCCGGCGTCGCCAACGCGACGGCCGGGCGTTGCGCGTTTGCGGGTCGCGCGGCGTCGTCTGAAGCCCGACGCCCGACGCCGGCAGCCTTCCTTCACACCCCGCCCGCGCAGTGCAGCTCGAGGCAGAGCGGGCAGTAGCCGTAGCGCGCGCCGCGCGGCGCCCGCTCGAGCAGCGCCGGCACGAGGTCCCACTCGTCGGGCGCGTCCGGCCGGCGCGTGCGCCTGCAGCAGCCGCACTGCTCGAGGTCGCCGGCCGCGTCGCGGTAGGCGGCCTCGGGGCGCTCGACGACCGCGTAGACCTCGCCGATCGGCAGCTCGCGCACGACCCGGTGCACGATCGAGACGCCCGCCGGCGCGCCGGGGCTCATCGCCACCGGGCTGATCCGGGCCGAGACGAGGCGCGCCGTCCGCGTGTCGTTCGCCTCGCTCGCGTGGACGACGGCGCCGCCGGGCCCGTCGCCCGCGCGACGGAGCGCCCGGTGGAGCAGCACCGCGTGCAGGTGGCGAGGCCCCTCGCCGTGGATCGCGTCGAGCCAGCGCGTCCCGACGAGCGCGCCTGCCCCGCAGCGCTGCCCGGCCCCGCACGCCTCGCCGAGCCGCTCCCACGCGTCGTTCACGAACAGGATGATGCCGTCGTGGTCGAGCAGGCACGCGGGGTCGCTGAGCGCGGCCAGCTCGTGGATCGCGGCGGTGAAGGTCCTGGGACGCGGCAAT
>DATIQP010000391.1:0-1933 GCA_035470765.1 Polyangiaceae bacterium
GTCCGACACGATGGTCGAATCATCCACGACGTAGAGCAGCGTGACCAGGCTCGCTCTCGACTTCGCCACCCGGACGCCCTCACGGATGGCTCGCGCGCTGCAGTCGCTGCCGTCGGTGGCGATCAAGATCCGCTCGTACATCGTCCCTCTTTCAATACGGGTTGTCGCTCTTCTTGTCGGATCGCATGTCGAGCCAGGTCTCGGGCGCCTTGCCGCCGGGCCCGAGGTAGACGAGCTTCGAATTCGGTGCGCTCGCGAGATCCCGCGTCGCCTGGATCTGATAGTAGCGGAGCACGCCCTCGCTCAGGGTCTGCTGCAGCGACTTCTGGTAGTCCGCGGTGGCCTGGCCTTCGATTCGCTTGGCGTCGGCCTTCGACTGCGCCTCGACGCGCAGCGCCTGGGCGTGGCCCTCGGCGGCGATCTTCTCGCGCTCGGCCTGGGCCTTCTGCTCCATGAGCTGCTTGTCGGCCTGCGCCTTGGCTTCCTCGATGACGAACTTCATCTTGAGGGCGGCCTGCTCGGCCTCGAGCTTGTTGTTGATCGCGGCCTGGATGGTCTCGGGCAGCTGCACGTTGCGGATGAGCACGGCCTCGAGCTCCACGTGTCGGCCCTTGATCGCCGCCTCGATGCCCTCGCGGATCTGCCGCTCGATGACCTCGCGCTGCGTGGAGTAGATCTCCTCCGGTTGGTAGCGCCCGACGACGCGGCGCGCCTGGGAGCGCAGCGTGGGCCCGAGGAGGATGGGGTAGAAGTCCGTGCCGAGCTCCTTGTCGAGCTTGATCACGTCCTCGGGCACGATGTGGTAGCGGATGGAGGTGTCGAGCACGATCTTCAGGCCGTTCGCGGCGAGCACCTCGAGCCGCTCGTCCTGCTGCTGCGAGCGGGCGTTGTAGAGGGTGACCTTGTCCCAGATGCCGATACCCCAGTCGCCTGTCTGGAGCGGGGTCGGCTTGATGCCGTCCGGCGTGCGCACGACGCCGATCTCGCCGTCGCCGACGTGGGCGAAGGCACACCCGGTCGCAAGCGGAGCGATCGCGAGAGCAACGAGCAGGAAGCTGCGGGTGTGGTGAATCGACATGGCGGGGATCCTCCTCCTGACGTCATGGCGAGCACGCCCACCATGGCGCCGAGGCATCGCTGCCTTCGCACGTGCAGCTGGCGGTGAGGGCGCACACGCCGGTGTTGGGATCGCGAATCGCACCGATGACGTTCGCGGTGCAGCCGACGGGGTAGCTCGCGTCGCCGGGCGGGGCAGCGTCGCCCGGATCACCCACGCAGGCTGCCGCGTCCGGTGGCGCGGCGTCGCAGAAGGTGACCGTGTGCGCCACGCATGCGTCGACGCCTGCATCGGGCGGCTCTTGCAGCTGGGCCTGGTTGCACGCCAGGCAGGCCGTGATCGCCAGAACGGAGAGGCTCGCGCGCTTCATTTCGCGAACCTCACGGTGACGCCGACCTCGAAGGTGGCAATGGACGCGGCACCACCGAACCAAACCCCGATGCGCATGGTGCTGCGTCGGGAGCAAGCTCCGGGCCGACCGGGTTCGGTGCGCGCTTTTGCGTCCTGAGCGGCCCGCGACCCGGAGAAGGTCCCATTCCGCCGAGGAAGGACTCCGTCCCTGCGGGAAGGTCCAGCGGTCGTCACGTCGACCGATGGGGGTCGTTGGGACGCGGCACGAGCTGCCGCAGCTGCCATGCCTGGACATGGAGCCTGTGCTCGGCCTCCGTCAGGTTGTCGCGGAAGCGCGTGATCAGGACGGCGGCGACGCCGACGAGCGCGAGGCTCGCGGCGAACAGGAGCGCGTGCGTACCCGCGGGTGGGAAGTCGAGCATCCCCTGGAGGATGGTCACGCGGCCGTCGCGGAAGTTGTAGAATCGAACGAGGTGGGTCCAGTCGAGCGCGGCCGGTAGTAGGACCGTCAAGCAGCCGAGGCCG
>DATIQP010000392.1:0-2727 GCA_035470765.1 Polyangiaceae bacterium
CCAGCGCCCGACGGCGTCGAGGGGCTGGCTCACGGCGAACGGGCCCGGCGTCCCCTCGAGGACGAAGCGGGTGAGGATGGGGACGACCCCGCGGCGGAAGCACTCGCGCGCGAAGGGGGCTTTTTCGAGCTGCGCCGCCCACACCGCGGAGCCGAGGGCGTTCGGCAGCACCTCGAGCAGCACCCGGCCGTCCTGCGTCACGTCCTCGTACCGCAGGTGCACGCGCGCGCTCGCGGAGGGAAGGTCGCCCGGCGCGGGCGGCGCGCCAATCCAGTCGAGACTCACGGCGCCCTTCGTAGAGCCGCTGCGGCGCGATGAAAAGAGGGATGACGACTGCGAGCTTGCGCGGGCGGGCGCCGAGCGGCGAAGATGGAGGGGGAATGGGGAAGCGGACGCTCGCCGTCGCGTGGGGGTTGATCGCCGTCGCGTGCAGCGGACCTCCGCCCACGCCGCCGTCCGCGGTGATCAGCGTCACGCCCTCGTCGGTGTGTGTGGGCGACGGATTCAAGACGCCCATCCACCTCGACGGTTCGTCGAGCTCGCCGCGCCTGACGCTCGTCTACACCCGCCCGGACCCGGACGCGGGCGCGCTGAAGTACCTCTGGACGCTCTCGGGAGACGACGTCCAGGTCGACGACGGCTCGAAGGACTCGGACGGATCGCTCGACTTCGACTCGGTCAACCTGAAGATGGCCGGGCAGCGGCCGCTCCACGTGACGCTCACCGTCACGAACGCGGTGATGGGGGTCACCGTCGCCGACGTCACCATCCCCATCACCCCGCTCGCCCCGGACGGCACGTGCCCGCTTCCCCAGCCGCTGCCATGATCGGCCCGCGCGCGCGCGCCGCGCTCTCGGGGCTCGTGGTCGCCGCCGCGGCCGTCGCCTGCGCGCGAGACGCCCGAGCCCAGGCCGGCACCGCGTTTGGCGAGACCTCGCGCGTCGCCGCGCTCGCCAACGGCGTGAGCGCTCGCCCGGGCGACGCGGGCTCCATGCTGATGAACCCCGCGGGGCTCGCCGATCTCGACGAGGGCCAGCTGCTCTTCACGGGCCACGCCGATCGGCTCGATTCGTGGTTCGCGCGGACCGGCGAGCCGAAGCAGGACCGCAGCCGCTGGTTCGGTGGGCTCGGCTTCGCCGCCGCGACTCCCCTGCCCGGGCCCGCGTGGGTGCAGCGGATCAAGGTCGGCTTCGCGCTGGACCTGCCCGCGCAGTACGTGCTGCGCGTCCACGTGCCGGTGCGCGACGACGAGCCGACCTCGCCCGTCTACGACGGCCGCCCCAATCGCATGGCGGCCCTCGCCGCCTTCGCGGTCAAGATCCTCCCGCGCCTCGAAGTCGGCGCGGGCTTCACCATGACGCCGGGGCTGGAGCTGCCCACGCAGGTGACCTACGTCGCGGGGCGCGACCCCGACGTGAACAAGAGCGTGGAGGTGCGCATCGACAGCCAGCTCGACTTCGCCGCCTCGGGCTTCGTGGGGCTCCGCGCGCAGCCGCTCGACGCGCTCGCCTTGTCGGTCGTCTACCGCGGCGCGCAGGTGTCGCGCGCGACGGGCACGCAGACGACGATCGCGGGCGGCATCCTCGCCACCGATCCCATCGACTTCTACGACATGTGGGACCCGGCCGAGCTGGTGCTCGGCGCCGCGGTGACGTTCTCGCCGAGCTGGTCCGCGTCGGTGGACGTGACCCGGCACCGGTGGGGAGAGCTCTGCACGGGCCACGATCAGTGCCGCAATCCGCCGCCCAACGCGCCGCTGCCGCCGCTGCCGGCCGATCTCCAGCTCCACGACACGGTCAGCGTGGCCGGCGGCGTGGAGTACGCCAGCAAGCGCGGCTTCGCGCTGCGCGCCGGCGTAGGGTACGAGCCCTCGCCCCTGCCTCCACAGACCGGCCTCACCAACTACCTCGGAGCCGACGCGCTCGTGGTCGCGCTCGGCGGCGGCGTCGACCTGCGTCGCATCGCCAAGCTCCCGCTGATGATCGACGCGCACGTGCGCGCGCGCATCGACGCCACGCAGAGCGCGACCAAGGATCCGTCGAAGCTGCCGGACACCGATCCCACGCTGCCGGGCACGCAGATCGACAACTACGGCTACCCGGGCTTTCAGTCCCAGGCCTTCCTCGTCCAGGTCGGCGTGACGGCCACCGTCTTCCTCGGAGGGCACCGATGAGTGCCGCACGCTCGAGGCGCAGCCGAGAGTTCGGACTCGAACGTCGACTGAGCGGCGCACGCTTCTTCTTCTCGGCGCTCCTGGGCGCGCTCTCGCTCGCGCCGAGCGCCCGGGCCGGGCTCGAAGACTCGCTCGGTGTCGGCGCCGACGCGATGTCGCTCGGCGGCTCGTACGCCGCCCGGCCCGGGACGTTCGCCTCGGCCTACTACAACCCCGCGGGCCTCGCTCCCGGCGGCGCCGTCGTGGAGCACGGCGGCTTCTTCGAGCTCACGATCGGCGGCGTCTACGCGCACCCGCAGCTCCACGCCACGAGCGCGAGCGGCGTCGAGCTCTTCCGGCCGGAGGTGGTGGACTACTCGGGACAGCCCTGCGGGGCGGCGATGAGCGCGCCCGGCTGCCGGCGCGCGGTCGACGACACGGCGGGCGTGCTGCTCGGCACGCGCTTCTCCGTCGGCCAGCCCTTCCACCTCGACGGCCTCGATTTCGGCCTCGCCGTCTTCGTCCCCGGCCACCTGTTCAACTGGGCCAACCGCCCCGACGACGACGTGCAGTGG
>DATIQP010000393.1:0-7068 GCA_035470765.1 Polyangiaceae bacterium
GCGCGCGCCGTGTCCCGCCCCGTGTGCTCCCACATCTTCAGCACGACCTTCGTCGGGAGCACACCGGGGCAAGCGTCGCTTACCGCTTCGCGCCAGGCGAAGTGCTGGGCGCGCGTGATCTCGCACAGCACCGCGAACCTCTTCTCCACGGGGACGGTCATGCGATTACACCTGGACTTCGGGGAGGCTCTTCATCGCCCGCTCGACCGCCTCGCGCGGGTAGTCGAAGTCTTCGAGCTTGCCGGCGAAGAAGGCGTCGTACGCGGCGAGGTCGAAGTGACCGTGCCCCGACAGGTTGAAGAGAATCACCCTCGTCTTGCCTTCCTGGTCCGCGCGCTTCGCCTCCTCGATCGCCGCCTGGATGGCGTGCGAGCTCTCCGGAGCGGGGATGATCCCCTCCGCGCGGGCGAACTTCACCGCGGCCTCGAAGCAGGCCACCTGCGGGTACGCCACCGCCTCGACCATCTTCTCGTGCACCAGCCGGGACACGAGCGGAGCCGCGCCGTGATAGCGCAGGCCGCCCGCGTGAATGCCCGGCGGCATGAAGTCGTGCCCGAGCGTGTGCATCTTCACGATCGGCGTCATCCCGACCGCGTCCCCATAGTCGAACGCGTAGGTGCCCTTGGTCAGCGACGGGCAGCTCGTCGGCTCCGCGGCGAGGAGGCGCACGTTCTTGCCGTGGATCTTGTCGCGCGCGAACGGCATCGCGAGGCCGGCGAAGTTGCTGCCGCCGCCGTGGCAGCCGATGACGACGTCCGGGTACTCGCCGGCCATCTTCATCTGCTCCTGCGCTTCGAGGCCGATGATCGTCTGGTGCAGGCACACGTGGTTGAGCACGGAGCCGAGCGCGTACTTCGTGTCGTCGTGCGTCGCCGCGTCCTCGACCGCCTCCGAGATCGCCATGCCGAGCGAGCCCGGGCTCTTCGGATCCTTCGCGAGGATGCCGCGCCCCGCGTTGGTGCGATCCGTCGGCGAGGCGAAGACCTCCGCCCCCCACGTCCGCATCATCGACCGGCGATACGGCTTCTGCTCGTAGCTGATCTTCACCATGTACACGGTGACCTGCAGCCCGAAGAGCCCGCCGGCGAACGCGAGCGAGCTCCCCCACTGCCCGGCGCCGGTCTCGGTCGCGAGCCGCCGCACGCCGGCCTTGGCGTTGTAGTAGGCCTGCGCGACCGCGGTGTTGGGCTTGTGGCTGCCCGCGGGCGAGACGCCTTCGTACTTGTAATAGATGTGCGAGCGCGTGCCGATCGCCTGCTCCAGGCGCCTCGCGCGGAAGAGCGGCGACGGGCGCCAGAGCGCGAGAGCGGAGCGCACCTCCTCGGGGATCGGCACCTCGCGCTGCGCGCTCATCTCCTGCTCGATGAGAGCCATCGGAAAGAGCGGCGCGAGATCGTCGGGTGTGACGGGCTTCCCTGTGCCCGGATGAAGCACCGGAGCAGGCGGGCCGTTCAGATCCGCCAATACGTTGTACCAATGGGTCGGAAGCTGGTCCTCACGGAGCAGATACTTCGTAGTCATCGTTCCTCCCGGGCTAGGCGTGCGTTGAGCTTTTACAGTGCCTGGAAGGAACATAACTTGGATGACATTGATCAACACGCCACGACACTTCGCGGTGGCGCGGCGCGTCATTCACGCCGAGATGTCAGCTCACTGGGCGGAGCAGCGGGGCACGCGCAGCTCCTGCGGCGTGGAGCAGGTGACGTCGGCGGGCGTGCACGTGGTGCCCACGTCGATCTCGTCGGAGAAGCAGGAGTCCGTGGAGCAGAAGCACGAGCCATCCGAACGCAGGCAGCAGTGGTCGCTCTTGCACGAGCTCACGAAGAAGGCAGGATCGTTGAGGGTCGCCGTCTCGCACGCGCACCCGTTCGAGTAGGTCGAGCAGACCGGGGCTATGCACGAGCAGGTCGTCGTGCCGGCGGGCCACCCGGTGGTCGCGCAGCAAAGACCGCCCTTCGGCGGACCGCACGCCGTGGTGTTCGCGAGGGCGCCTTGCTGGGGGATGTCGCAGCTGCACACGACGCCCGGCCCCGTGCGCTGCGTGCACCTGGTCGAGTCGGCGTACGTGAACGCGCATGCGGCGGCGCAAGCCGGCATCACGCAATCGCCGACGGGCCGGAGCGCAACCGTCAGGTCGTTCTCCAGCGCCGTGCAGTCTCCTCCCGCGCAGGTGTCGAGGGCGCCGAGGTGCTGCGGGCACGTGGCGTCCTTGCAGCACGCGTCGATCGCGCTCTGGCAGCTCGACGCGATGCACTGGCCGCACGCCGTGTCGGCGTGGGCGATGCCGCACGTCGTCGAGAAGACGTCGCCGGTCGGTGACGAGTCGACGAGCAGGATGCAGCCCCCGCACCCCACGACGAGGAGCACCCCCGCCACGCGGCCCGCGATGCGCATGTCCCACTGTTACCTGCCCCCGAGCGCCTCGTCGACCCTGTCGATGAGCCGGGCGGAACGAGGGGCGAAGATCGATCCGGTCGAGTCTAGACCCAACGCGCGGACGGCGAAGGCTCGTTCCGCCGTGAACGCTCGAGCGGCGGGAGTTGGCCCGCTGGATGGATTCGCAGCGAGCCATCGGCGGGCCCGAGCACGTCGTCCCGCGACGCGCGCCCGAGCACGTGCTGCGCCGCGATCACGCCCGAGATCGCGGCGCCTCCGACGCCATGGCTCAAGGTGCTCGCGCCGCAGCTATACAGGCTACGAATGGAGGAGCGCGTCTGGAAGGAAAACGGACCGATCTGGAAGGGAGTCTTCGCCGTGCCGAGCGCCGCGCCGAGAACTGATTCGCAGTAGAACTCGTTGGTGAGGGGCGTCCCGACCTCGACGAACCGAATGGCCTTGCGCAGCCCCGGGATGACGTTCTCCGCCGCGCGCAGCATCTTGTCGCCGAGCGCTCGCTTGAAGCGTTCGTACTCCTCGCCGCGCTGCCCCTGCGGCGCGCCGCGCCACTTCTCGAACGGCTCGTACGGCACGTAGGTGAACATCTCGAGCGTGTGGCGGCCGCGCCGGAGCTCCTCCGGGTTCTTGAGCGTCGTGATCGTGAGGAACAGGCCGTCGACCTCGTCGCCCGGGAGCTCGCGCTCCATGCGCTCGTAGGCGCCGCCCACGTCGGGGGTCCGGAACCACCAGTAGTTGCCCGAGTCGTAGCCGCGCCCGCGGAGGTCGAGCTCCACGGCGCAGAACACGCTGATCATCCCGGCCGAGTACTCCATGCGGCGAGCGCGTCTTCGCTCGGCCGCGCCGTCGCCGCTCTTCACGAGGCGGCCGAAGGTGACCGCCGGGTCCGCGTTCGACACGACGAAGCTCGCGTCGATGCGCTCGCCGTCCTCCAGCACCACTCCGACGGCTCGTCCTCGCTCGACGAGGATTTCGGCGACGCGCGCGCGCGTGCGGATCTTTCCCCCATGACGGCGAAGCTCTTTGATCATCGCACTGGGGATCGCCTTCGCTCCGCCGCGGGGGTAATAGCCGCCGTTGAGGTAGTGCTCGACCATGACGGCGTGGACCGGCAGCGCCACGCGCGACGGCGCCAGCCCGTGGTTGCCGCACTGCGCGGACAAGACGCCACGCAGGAAGGGATCGCGAACGCGTCGTTCGAGCAGCGGCGCGAGCCGCGTGAAGCCGTATCGCATGAGCGAGGGCGCGCGAAACGGGACGGTGAGGACCTCGGGGAACGAGAGCAGGTGATCGCACTTCTGCACGTCGAGCGTCACCGCGTGGAGGGTGTCGAAGTACCTCCGCAGGCCGTCGCGCTCCCCCGGGAAGCGTTCGACCAGTCGCTCGAAGTAGCGCGCGAAGCCCGACGGGATGTCGAAGCGCTCGCTGCCGACGAGGACGTGATCGTAGCCGTCGGGGCTGAGCTCGCAGAACTCGAGGTCGCGCGTGAGGCCGAGCCCCTCGAGGATACGTCGTACGCCGCCACCCTCGTGCAGATCGCCGATGTAGTGCACGCCGGGGCTGAACCGATACTGATCGAGCGTGAAGCTCTGCGTCCAACCGCCGGGCAGGTAGTGCTGCTCGAGCACCAGCACGCGCTGCCCGTTCCTCGCCAGCGCCACCGCCGCGCACATACCCGCGATGCCTGATCCGACGACGATGGTGTCCCAGCTCATGACGGCGGTCGACGCAAGGGAGGTGCCAGACGCTCCGCGGGGCAGGGCGCCTCCACGGTGTCCTGCGCCACGCCGCGGTGGCGAGTCTCCGTACGGAAGAAAGGTCTTCGAAGATCGGGTAAACCCCGGGGTGATGTGGATCTTCGCGTACGGCTCGCTCGTCTTCCGGCCCGGCTTCGATTGGCTCGAGCGCAGGCGCGCTTTCGTCACGGGCTTCGCGCGCAGGTTCTGGCAGGGCTCGCCGGATCACCGCGGCGTGCCCGAAGCGCCCGGCCGGGTGGTAACGCTGATCCCGCAACGGGGCGTGTGCGGCGGCTGCGCGTATCGCATCGACGCGCGCGGAGCGAACGCGATCCTCGCCGCGCTCGACGCCCGCGAGCAGGCGGGATTCGAGCGCACGATCGTCGACTTGCTCGACGCGCCCGGCGGGCGAGCTTTCGCGCGAGGCGTCACCTGGATCGCGGGCGCCGCGAACGAGCACTTCCTCGGACCGCTACCCGAACGCGAGATCGCCGAGGTCATCCGCGCGCGCCGCGGTCCGAGCGGCGAGAACGCGGACTACGTCCTCCGCCTGCGCGATGCGCTTCTGGCGCTCGACGTCGTGGACGAGCACGTCGAAGCCATCGCCGCGCACCTCACCGAACCGGCGCGATGAGCGATGGGCGCACGTGCCGACCGATGACGCGGGCCGCGCCTCTTGCGCATCGAGGTGGCTCGCTAGATGCAGACACCGGTTTGTCCGGATGCTGTTACCGCTGCACTCAATCCACCGGCGCGCTTGCGCCGCGCGCCTCGACTGCGAACGCGCGCGGCTCGACGGGCGTGGCCAAGGCCGTGCTCATCCGCTTTCGAGACGGGGCCGAGGTCGACTCATCTCTTTGCGACGCGCGATGGGTAGCGCGCACGCTTGGGCAGAGAAAGCAGACGCAGTCTAAGCGAGGTGTGTCATGTCCATCCTCTATTGGATCATCCTCGGGCTGGCCGCGGGGTTCATCGCCAGCAAGATCGTGAACAAGACCGGCGAGGGCGTCGTCCTCGACATCGTGCTCGGCGTCGTCGGCGCGGTGGTGGGCGGGTTCCTCTTCAACCTCATCGGCCAGGTCGGCGTCAGCGGCTTCAACCTCTGGAGCCTGTTCGTCGCCGTCGTCGGCGCCGTCCTCTTGCTCGGCGCCTACCACCTCATCACGGGTCGCCACCCTCGGGCAGCCTGATCTCGGCGCGTGCCGAAGCGCGCGCGAACACGCTGCCCGCTACGAGCCGGCCCCCAAACAGGACGAACACGATCACGGTCAGTGCGAGGTGTGTTCGCCCTCTTGGGGGCTTGCCTCTAGGCGCGAAGCCGAGCCGACGACGTCAGTGCGCGCGCGTCTGCCACTTGCCGTGCAGGCTCTCGATCCGCGCGACGAGCAGCTCGCGCTGGAGCTCGAGCGCCTTCGGCATGCGGTCGCCGATGCGATCGAAGAGCTCCTTCTGCGACTCGAGCTCGGCGCGCCACTCGTCGAGATCGACGGCGGTCGCCTCGTCCACGCGCTCGGCGGCGATGTCGAGGCCGGAAAGATCGAGGTCGCCCGCCTTCGGCACCCAGCCGAACGGCGTCTCCTGGCCGCCGACGCGCAAGCGCGCGCGGTCGACGATCCACTTGAGCACGCGCATGTTCTCGCCGAAGCCCGGCCAGAGGAACTTGCCTTCCTTGTCCTGCCGGAACCAGTTCACCAGGAACACCTTCGGCGGATAGGCGATCGCTGCCTGCATCTCGAGCCAGTGCGCGAAGTAGTCGCCCATGTTGTATCCGCAGAAGGGCAGCATCGCCATCGGGTCGCGGCGCACCACGCCGACCTTGCCCGTCGCCGCGGCGGTCGTCTCGCTGCCGAGCGTGGCGCCCATGAAGACGCCGTACGTCCAGTTGAAGGCCTGCATCACCAGCGGCACCGTCGTCGCGCGGCGGCCTCCGAAGACGATCGCACTGATCGGCACGCCGCCCGGATCGTCGGCGAAGCGCGACTTGACCGGGTTGTTGTTCGCGGGCGTCGTGAAGCGGGAGTTCGGGTGCGCGGCCTTCTCGCTCGACCCCTTCTTCCAGGGGCGGCCCTGCCAGTCGGTGAGCTCGTCGGGCACGGGGCCGTCCTTGCCCTCCCACCACACGTCGCCGTCCTTCGTCATGGCGACGTTGGTGAAGATGGTGTCGTGCAGCACCATCTTCATCGCGTTCGGGTTGCTCTTGTAGCTCGTGCCCGGCGCGACGCCGAAGTAGCCCGCCTCCGGGTTGATCGCGTACAGCCGTCCGTCCTCGCCGACGCGCATCCACGCGATGTCGTCGCCCACCGTCCAGATCTTCCAGCCCTTGAAGCGCGCGGTGGGGACCATCATCGCGAAGTTCGTCTTGCCGCACGCGCTCGGGAAGGCAGCGGCGACGTAGGTCATCTCGCCTTCGGGCGACTCGACGCCGAGGATGAGCATGTGCTCGGCGAGCCAGCCTTCCTTGTTGCCAAGGGCGCTGCCGATGCGGAGCGCGAGGCATTTCTTTCCGAGCAGCACGTTGCCGCCGTAGCCCGAGCCGATGCTCCAGATCGTGTTGTCGTCGGGGAAGTGGCAGATGAAGCGGCGCTCCGGGTTGCAATCGAGCATCGAGTGCAGGCCGCGGTTGAAGTCGTTGCTCTTGTCGTCGTTTCCATGGCCGAGCAGCGCGAGGACCGCGCTACCCATGCGCGTCATGATGCGCATGTTCAGCACGACGTAGACGCTGTCGGTGATCTCGACGCCGATTTTCGTCATCGGCGAGCCGAGCGGGCCCATCGCGTAGGGGATGACGTACATCGTACGGCCCTTCATCGAGCCGTCGAAGAGCTTGCCGAGCTTGGCGTAGGCCTCCTGGGGGGCCATCCAGTTGTTCGTCGGGCCGGCGTCTTCCTTGTTCTTGCTGCAGATGAAGGTGAGGTTCTCGACCCGGGCGACGTCGTTC
>DATIQP010000394.1:0-3462 GCA_035470765.1 Polyangiaceae bacterium
GCGCGGCAGCTCGTCGCTCACGCGCGGGAAGAGGAGCGGCTCGCCCTTGGGCGGACGGAACTCGAGGCCCATGTGCGGGTTCGCGACGACCGTCTGCTCGAGGTACTCCTGCACGCCGGTGCGCCCGCCGCGGTAGGCGGCGACGAGCTCCATCTCGACGCGCGTGCCGTGCTCGCGCTCCCACTCGACCGTCTCGTCGCGGACGACGTCGGGCTGGTTGCGCTTGGTGTCGATGCGCAGGTCGATGCGGAACGCGGGGCGGCCCTTGCCCGTCTTCGACGTGATCGTCACGGGCTTGCCCGTCGTCAGCTGGGCGTAGAGCCCCGCGGCGCTGATGCCGATGCCCTGCTGGCCGCGCGACTGGCGCAGGCGATGGAACTTCGACCCGTAGAGGAGCTTGGCGAAGATCTTCGGGATCTGCGGCTTGACGATGCCGGGGCCGTTGTCCTCGATGATCACGCGGAAGCGCGCCTCGGGGACGACCTTCTTGGACTCGCCTTCGGCGGCGGCGGCGCCGGCGCTGAGGTCGACGATCTCGACCATGAGCTCGGGCAGAATGCCGGCCTCCTCGCAGGCGTCGAGCGAGTTGTCGACGGCTTCCTTCACCGTCGTCAGCAGCGCCTTGGCGGGGTTGTCGAAGCCGAGCAGGTGCCGGTTCTTGGTGAAGAACTCGGAGACCGAGATCTCGCGCTGCTTGGCGCCCATCGACTCGGCGGTGGCGCGGCGCGCGGGTTTCTTCGGCGCGACCTCCACGGCCTCTTCTTCGACCTCCTCCGGCACTTCCGGAGGGGGTGCGGGCGGCGCTTTCGCCTTCTTGGGCTTCGCCGGCTGGGACCTGTGTTTTGCCGGGGTTTTTGTCTTTTTCCCCATGTCCTCTAGACCGCTACCCCGTACAGTGAACGGATGTCAAGGCCAGCCGCGCAAAATGGTAGCGTGCATCCATCGTGATCCGCCGGCCCTCGCTCATCCTCGCGATCCTCACCGGGTTGAACCTCCTCAACTACCTCGACCGCACGGTGCTCGCGGCCGTGCTGCCGCGCGTGCAGAAGGAGCTCAACCTCGACGACCTGCAGGCCGGGATGCTCGCGACGGCGTTCCTCATCGGCTACTTCGCCACGAGCCCCATCTTCGGCGCCCTCGCGGATCGCGCCTCCGCGAACTCGCGTTTCCTCAGCCGCACCTCGCTCATGACGGTCGGCGTGCTGATCTGGAGCGTCGCGACGTACGCGTCGGGCCGCACGCACGGCTTTTACTCGATGCTCGCCGCCCGCGCGCTCGTCGGCGTGGGCGAGGCGAGCTACGCGTCGGTCGCGCCGGCTCTCATCGACGACATGGCGGGCGCCGGCGAAAAAGGGCGCAAGCTCGCTGTCTTCTACCTCGCCATCCCCGTCGGCTCTGCGCTCGGCTACCTGGCCGGCGGCTTCCTCGAGAGCCATTTCGGCTGGCGTTCGGCGTTCTCCGCGGTCGGCATCCCCGGCGTCGTGCTCGCCCTCTCCTGCCTGCTCATCGCCGAGCCCCAGCGGATCGGCGGCGTCGCGACCCGGCGCAACGAGCCAGGCCTGCTGCGCATGCTGGCACCGCTGGCGCGCGAGCGCCTCTACGTGCGCGCGGTGCTCGGCTACTGCGCGTACACGTTCGCCCTCGGCGGGTTCTCCTACTGGGCGCCGAAGTACATCAACCAGCGTTACGGCACCGAGCTCGACCATGCCAATTACATCTTCGGCCTGCTGCTCGTCGTGGCCGGAGCCATCGGCACGGGAATCGGCGGCGCCTGGGGCGACCGCGCGGCGCGCAAGGCGCTCGGCGCGACCCCGCTCGACGAGTCACCGGCGAGCCGTCTCAAGGCGGCCCGCGGGCAGCTGTGGGTCTGCGGCGTGACCTCGCTCCTCGGCACGCCCTTCGCCGCCGCGTGCCTGCTCTCCCGGTCGGCCGGCGGCTTCTTCGCGCTCATCTTCGTGTGTGAGATCGCGCTGTTCCTGTCGACCTCGCCGATCAACGCGGTCCTCTTGCAGTCCATCCCCGCGCACCTGCGCGCGAGCGCGATGGCCATCAGCATCTTCGCGATCCACCTGCTCGGCGATCTCTGGAGCCCGCCGCTCATCGGCGGTCTCACGCGTTTCATGACGATGCAATCGGCCATGCTGGTGCTGCCCGCGGCGGTGCTCGTCAGCGGCCTGCTCTGGCTGCCGCCCCGAGGCGCCGGATCGGCGGTCGGGAACAAAGCGACTTGACAGGGGGTTTTCCGGCCTGGTGCGGTTCGGCGACATTGACCGTCGCGGTAAAGGTGGGCTACGAACCTGCGGGCTCGTGAGCTATCTGAAACCCACGCGCTTCGCCTTGCTGGCTTACTTCGCGGCCGGGCTTTGGCTCACGCTCCTGTTGTCCCGGCCGGCGTGGGCACAAGCTCGTCTCGACGCGGGCGTTCGCCCTGCGATCGCCGCGGACGCGGGCGCGCGCCCCTCTGCGGGTGACGCCGGCGCAGGCCCCGCGCTGGCCGTCGGCGACGCGGGCGACGACGGCGCCGCCCCCGCTACCGTCGACGGGGGCGTCGCTCCCGAGCAGGTGGGCGTCCGGCTCCCCGAGACGCCGGCGCAGAAGGCCGAGGGCGAGCCGATCGTCGGCCTCGAGGTCGAGGGCAACACCCGCATCGGCAACGAAGACGTGCTGTCCTACGTTCGCGAGAAGATTGGCCAGCCCTTCAAGATCGAGACGCTCGCGGGCGACGTGCGCTCGCTCTGGGACTCGGGCTTCTTCGAGGACGTCCAGGTCGACCTCACCCCGATGGGGCGCGGGGTGCGGCTTCGCTTCAAGGTCGTCGAGCGGCCGAACATCAAGTCCATCGAGTTCGAGGGCAACGACGAGCTCGACAACGACAAGCTCAACGAGACCATCGAGATCAAGCCGAACACGATCCTGAACCTGCCGGCGATGCGCCGCAGCGCCCAGAAGATCAAGGACGCCTACGCGGAGAAGGGCTACTTCCTCGCGGACGTCACGCCCGTCGTCGAGCCGCAGCGGCAGAACGAGGTCATCGTCCGCTTCAAGATCGCCGAGCACCAGGAGGTGACCGTCCGGCGCGTCACCTTCATCGGCAACGAGCACGTCTCGGACGACGAGCTGCGCGAGGTGATGCAGACCGGCAACGGCGGCTTCTTCGCCTTTGGGTCGGGCGGCTCCTACAAGCAGGACGTCCTCGAGCGCGACATCCTGCTGCTCAACGCCCTCTATTACGACAAGGGCTACATGAGCGTGCAGATCGGCACGCCGCGCGTGATGCTCACGACCGATCGCGAGGGCATCGAGATCACGATCCTCATCCACGAGGGACCGCGCTTCAAGATCCGCCAGCTCAAGATCTACGAGCGCGACAACGACGGCAAGGAGATCGACCCGCTCGGCGGGCGCAAGGCGCTGCGCGAGATGATCCACTCCCACTCGGGCGACTGGTTCAACCGCGCGCAG
>DATIQP010000395.1:0-5157 GCA_035470765.1 Polyangiaceae bacterium
GGGCTCGAGGCCGGCGTGCTGGCGGCGCGGGCGGCGTACCTGGCCGGCTGCGCGGGCACCTCCAACGTGGAAGCCGGCCATCGGTTCGGCATCCCGGTGTCGGGCACGATGGCCCACTCGTGGGTGATGGCCTTCGACGACGAGATGCAGGCGTACCGGCAGTACACGTCGCTTTACGGCGATCGCACGGTGCTGCTGATCGACACGTACGACACCGAGGAGGGCGCGCGCAACGTCGTGCGGCTCGCGCGCGAGGGGCTTCGCGCGGTGGGCGTCCGGATCGACAGCGGCGATCTCGCGGAGCACGCGCGTCGAGTCCGGGCGATCCTGGACGCGGGAGGGCTCGAGCGGTGCACCATCTTCGCGAGCGGAGGGCTCGACGAGCTCGCCGTGCGCGAGCTCGTGGAGAGCGGCGCGCCCATCGACGGGTTCGGCATCGGCTCGCGCCTCGACACCTCGGCCGACGCCCCGTACCTCGACTGCGCCTACAAGCTCGTCGAGTACGCCGGGAGGCCGCGCCGCAAGCGCTCCGAAGGCAAGGCGACCTGGGCGGGGCGAAAGCAGGTCTTCCGCAGCTCGGCGGACGGAGGAGCGATGGCGTTCGACACCCTCACTCTCGAGGGCGCGCGCGCGGAGGGCGAGCCGCTGCTCGTCCCGATGATGCGCGGAGGGAAGCGGGTCGCACCGCCGGAGCCGATCGCGGCCAGCCGCGCGCGTGCCGCGGCGCAGCTCGCGCGGCTGCCTTCGCACCTGCGAGCGCTCGAGGCGCAGCCGGCCTACCCGGTGCGGGTGGCGCCCGAGCTCGTCGCGCTCGCCGCCGAGGTCGACGCGAAGTCGCCGGTGTGAGCGACGCGCGCGCCGCGGGCGATCATGTCGGCGACGGCGCGCTCGCCGTCGCCGGGGTTCGCGTCGATGGCGCGGATCGCGTCGGCGAGCACCAGCACGTCCAGGCCGAGCGCGCGCGCGTCGGCGACCGTGCTCTTGATGCAGTACTCGGTCGTGAGCCCGCCGATCACGATCCGGCGGATCCCGAGGCCGGTGAGGATCTTCGCGAGCTCGGTCCCTTCGAACGCCGAGTACGCCTCGCGCTCCGGGTTCGTCGCCTTCGACACGACGACCGTCGAGCGCGGCAGGCGCAGCGCGGCGGTGAGCTCCGCGCCGCGCGTCCCCTGCACGCAGTGCTCCGGCCACGGCCCGCCGCGCGCGTGGAACGAGCAGTGATTCGGCGGGTGCCAGTCGCGGGTCGCCACGACCGGAATCCGCGCCGCCTCGGCCGCGCGTACGGCTCGGTCGAGGAGCGGAACGATCTCGTCGCCGCGGGGCACCGCCAATCGCCCGCCCGGCAGGAAGTCGTATTGCACGTCGGTCACGACGAGGGCATCGCCCGGGCGGAAGGCTTCCATGCTTCGATGGAAGCAACCGCCATACGCGCTCACGGCCTCATGCGTTGCACCGCGGGCTCCGCGAGAAGTTTGCGCAAGAGGTCGCGCAGCGCGCGGCGCTCCGGCCGTGAGAGGTTGCCCATCGCCTCGAGGGCGGCCGCGTTCACGCGCGGCGCGAGGGATTCGAACCAGGCCTTTCCCTTCGCGGTGGCGCGGACCACGAGCTTGCGGCGGTCTCCCGCAGCATGTGCGCGCGTGACGAAGCCGTCGGCCTCGAGCTCCTCGACGAGCCGCGAGATTCCTGCGGGGTGCTGGGCGGTCGCGTAGGCGAGATCGCGTTGCGTGGTGGCGCCGTTTCGAACGAGGTAACACACTACGTGCCAGCGAAAGGGCGATTCGCCTCGCTCTTCGAGGCAGCGTGATGTCGTGAGCCACAGCCGGCGCCGGGCGCGCCCGACGAGCCGGTGGATTTCCTCGGCCTGGAGCAACGGAGCTTGCAGCTTCGCCATCGATGGGTTGTAAAGGTGCGCCCCAATCGTTGAGAGTGCAACCGTTGAACCTACAATCATCGGGCTGACCGCCAGCCATGTGGATCGTTCGCCTCGCCCTCCGCCGACCGTACACGGTGGCCGTGCTGTGCTTCGCGCTGCTCCTCTTCGGGGCGCTCGGCATCCGTAGCATGCGGACGGACATCTTCCCCGTCATCGACATCCCGGTCGTGGTCGTCGTGTGGTCCTACCCGGGGATGTCCGCCGAGGACATGGAGCGGCGCGTGGTCATCCTGAGCGAGCGCGCCTATTCGACGACCGTCGACGGCATCTCGCACATCGAATCGCAGTCGATGACCGGGATCGGCATCCTCAAGATCTACTTCGAGCCCGGGGCCGACATCGGCGGGGCGATCGCCCAGATCACCTCCGTCTCGCAGACCGCCAGCCACTTCATGCCGCCCGGCATCCTCCTTCCGAGCATCGTCCGGTACAACGCTTCGAACGTCCCGGTCGCGCAGCTCGCCGTCTCGAGCCAGAAGCTCACCGAGGAGCAGCTCTTCGACTACGCCCTCAACTTCATCCGCGTCCGCCTGTTCACCGTCCCCGGCCTCGCGACGCCCGCGCCGTACGGCGGCAAACAGCGCCAGATCATGGTCGACATCGACCCCGCGAAGGCGACCGCCCACGGCATGTCGACCGAGGACGTCCTCACCGCGCTCCTCGGCTCGAACCTGATCCTGCCCGGCGGGACGGCGCGCATGGGCACCACCGACTACGACGTGCTGATGAACAGCAGCCCCACGGCCATCGCCGACTTCGAGCGGATCCCGCTGCGCACGGTGGGCGGGGCGACGGTCACCATCGGCGACGTGGCGCGGGTGCACGACGGCTTCGCGGTGCAGCAGAACATCGTCCGCGTGAACGGCCAGCGGGCGACGTACCTCGCCATCCTCAAGAAGGCCAGCGCCTCCACGATCGCCGTCGTCGACGCCGCCCGCGAGGCGATCCCCCTCATCAAGGCCACCGCCCCGGAGGGGATGGAGATCAAGCTGGAGTTCGATCAGTCGGTCTTCGTGCGCGCCGCGATCGACGGCGTGCTGAAGGAGGCCGTCATCGCCTCGCTGCTCGTGTCGGTGATGATCTTCTTCTTCCTCGGCAGCGTGCGGAGCGTCGTCATCGTCTCGACGTCGATCCCCCTGGCCATCTTCGCCTCGCTCGGCGGCCTCTACCTCACGGGGCAGACGCTGAACATCATGACGCTCGGCGGGCTCTCACTCGCGATCGGTATGCTGGTCGACGACGCGACGGTCGCCGTCGAGAACATCCATCGCAACCGCGCCCTCGGCAAACCTCTCATGGTCGCGGTCCTCGACGGCTCGTACGAGATCGCGACGCCCGCGCTGGCCGCGACGCTCACGATCTGCATCGTGTTTCTGCCCGTATTCCTGCTCGTCGGCCCGACGCGGTTCATGTTCTTTCCGCTGGCGCTCTCGGTGGTCTTCGCCATGCTCGCGTCGTACGTGCTCTCGCGGACGCTCGTCCCGATGCTCTCGCGCCTGCTGCTGGAGAAGGAGCGGCACGAGGGCGCGGGGCTCTTGCACCGCTTCAACGCCACGCGTGACCGGGCGTTCGACGCGTTCCGCGACCGGTACGTCCGCGCCCTCGAGCTGGCGCTGGAGCACCGGGCGTTCGTCCTCTTCTGCGGGGCCTCCGTCGTTGCGCTCGCGGTGCTGCTGCCGCGTGCTGTGGGCCTGGACTTCTTCCCCGCGGTGGACGCGGGTCAGATGCGCCTGCACGTCCGCGCTCCGATCGGCACACGCATCGAGGAGACGGAGCACGTCGTGGGCGGCGTCGAACAGACCATCCGCGACATCGTCGGCCCCAAGGACCTCGGCACGATCAACGACAACATCGGCATCCCGACCTCGTACAACCTCGCCTTCGTGCAGACGGACAACATCGGCGGACAGGACGCCGACGTCCTCGTGACGCTCAACGAAGGTCACGCGCCCACGGCGGCCTATCGCCGCAAGATCCGCGAGCGGCTCGCCGAGCGGTTTCCCGGCGTGTCGTTCTACTTCCAGCCGGCGGACATCATCGCCCAGGTGCTCAACTTCGGCATCGCCGCGCCGATCGACGTCGAGATCGAGGGCAAGGAGCTCGAGCAGAGCATGAGCTACGCGCGCAAGCTCCGCGAGGACGTCCGCTCCATCCCCGGCGCGGTCGACGTCCGAATCCCGCAGGTACTCTCGCACCCGGCGCTCTTCGTCGACGTGGACCGCGAGCGCGCCTCGCGGATCGGCATCCAGCAGAGGGACGTGGCCAACGACGTGCTGACGTCGCTCTCGTCGAGCTCGCTCGTCGCCCCGTCCTTCTGGCTGAACCCGAAGAACGGCGTGAACTACTTCGTGGTCGTGCAGACGCCGCTCGCCAAGGTCGAGTCGGTGGACGAGCTCCGCGCCACGCCCATCACGGGAGCCGCCTCCTACGGCCAGTCCGGGGCGCCCGGCGCGTCGCTGCCGCCCTACCTCGGGGCGATCGCGACCATCAAGCCCACCCAGAGCATGTCGCTCGTCTCGCACGACGCCGTCCAGCGCGTCGTCGACGTGCAGCTCGGCGTGGAAGGGCGTGACCTCGGCGCCGTGTCGGCCGACGTCGACAAGGCCATCCGGAGCCTCGGGAAGCTGCCTGCGGGCACCCGCGTCAACGTGCGCGGGAAGAGCGAGAGCATGCGCAGCTCGTTCCGGAGCCTCGGCTTCGGCTTGATCCTGGCGACCTTGCTCGTCTACTTGCTCCTGGTCGTGCTCTACCAGTCCTGGCTGGACCCGTTCATCATCCTCTTCGCGGTACCGGGCGCCATCGTGGGCGTGCTGTGGATGCTCGCCGCGACGGGGACGACGCTCAACGTCGAGTCGCTGATGGGGACGATCATGAGCGTCGGCGTGGCGGTGTCGAACAGCATCCTGCTCGTCAATTTCGCCAACGAGCTCCGTGCGCAGACCGAGATGGACCCCGCCGCGGCGGCGCTCGAGGCGGGCAAGGTGCGGCTGCGGCCGGTGCTCATGACCGCGCTCGCGATGGTCCTCGGCATGATCCCCATGGCCAGCGGCCTCGGCGAGGGCGGCGAGCAGAACGCTCCGCTCGGGCGCGCGGTGATCGGCGGCCTGGTCTTCGCGACGTTCACCACGCTCTTCTTCGTGCCGATCGTCTACTCGCTGCTGCGCAAGCGGCCGCCGACCAAGCACCGGCTCGACGAGCGCTTCGCGCTGGAGAGCGCCGGCGCG
>DATIQP010000396.1:0-2302 GCA_035470765.1 Polyangiaceae bacterium
TACGAGTACTACGACCGCGAGTCGGGCATCAGCGTCTTCACGGCGCCGGCCGTCAAGCCGGGCCAGTTCTTCCTCTACTACGACCCGCTCGCCGACCTGAGCGAGTCGGCGCGCCGCCGGTGGGCGGAGCCGCGCGAGCACGAGATCATGATCAACGTGGCGATCCAGCGGGCGAAGGAGCGGGCCCGGTAGAGGAAGAAGAAGAAGGGGTGCCCCCACCCGCTCGTGCTCGGGCCGGTGCTCGGTTTGGTGATGCTTGCGGATTGCACGCGATGAGCGCGTGACGCATCACCAAACCTTGCGCGCCGGCCCTGCGCGCGAGCGCCTCCCCCACGTCCTCGCTTCGCTCGGACGGGGGAGGTTCGAGAGGCGCACGGGACCGCGAGCGGGGCTTCCAAGGTGCTCGCTGGCCGCGAGCGGCTGCACCGGCACTATTGCCGGTCGGCCGGCAACGTTGCCGGTCACGATATTTGCCGGCTTTTTCGGGGTCGGCGGTTCGAGCTGGCCGATGTCGGGGAGCTTTCGACGCCCCTCCGCTCTCACGCTGTCTCGCTCGCGCCCGCTTCATGCGCAGGCAGCCCACTCCCAGCGAAGCCATCCTGTGGGCCGCGCTCCGGCGCAATCGGCTGGGCCACCACTTCCGCAGGCAGCACGTCGTTGGCGCGTTCATCGTCGACTTCGTCTGCCTCGCGCGAAAGCTCGTCGTCGAGGTCGACGGCGCGGTTCATCTCGATCCCGATGTCGCTTTCGCTGACCGCCGCAAGCAAGCGGCGCTCGAGGCGCTCGGGTTGCGTGTCTTGCGGGTGCGCGCGCTGCGTGGAACGCGAACTGCCGGGCGTGCTCGCGCGCATCCGCAGCGCGCTCGAGGGGTGAGGGTCGTCAGGCAGCCCCTGGTTCCGCTGAAGAGGACGGCGCGAGCCTCCCCTCACTCACGTCGAAGTCTCCAATACGATTCGATCGAGCTGAGGTTTGCGCCCGAGATGGCGCCTCTGACCACGATGAGCTCGGCGATGTCGCCTTCCAGATAATGCGGGTTCGTGCCGTTCTGTCCGATGTAGGCCTTGGAGCCGATGGCGCTGCAGTCTGTCGGCAGCCCACCGTCGGAAACGAACGTCCCCTGGATGGCACCGTTTGGATGAGAGCCTCTAGATTTGCGGACGCATGGTGTGCGGGCGCTGCTCGCGCGAGGCCAGGCGCGTGCAGCTCGAGCAGCAATAGATCGTGCCGTCTTGCTCGACGCCGTGCCCGAGCACCTTGCAGCCGCAGTGGGCACAAGTCGGCGCGATCGCGTGCGCGGCGCACTCGATGCAATCGAACGTCAGCGTGCGTCCGTCGATACGGACGTCGAACGTCTTGTAGTACTCGTTTCCGCAGGTGTTGCATTTGGCCATGGGATGACTCCTCACGCGTTGTGGGGCGCGCTGATCGCGGCGAGCGTGCTGGCGACGGACTCGGGGCTGAGGGCATCGTGATGACCGCCGTCGTGACGTGTGTGGCGGGCGATGTCCGTGAGCGAAATGATGCCGACGAGCTTGCGGGTGTGGTCGACGATCGGAATGCGACGCACGTGGTGGTCGCGCATGAGCGACTCGACGACTTCGACCGGCTGGTCCTCGCGCGCAACGCACGGCTCGGTCGCGGCCACGGCCGTGATCGGGATCTCCCAGAGGAGCTTGCCCTGGATGAGCGAGGCCATGCAGATGTCGCGGTCGGTGATCATGCCGACGACGAGGCCGTCGCCGTCGATCACCGGTATCGCGCCGCAATCGGCCTCCCACATGAGCTGAGCGGCTTGCTCGAGCGTCTGCGTCGGCGTCACGGTCGCGACGTCCCTCGTCATGATGTCGGCGGCGTCCATGCCTCGAAGCGAAGCAACGGCGATGCCGCGCACGGCGCGAGCGTGGCGACATCACGGAGGAGCTCGCTCAGGCCGACGTGGGGCGCTGAGTCCTACGTGGGCCTTTGGTCACTCTACGGCGCTCCGCCCGGCTGCGAACGCGCCCCCGCTGCGCTGGCAGCGGCGCTCGCACGAGGGCGCGTCGCGGTAGCACCGCTCGACGCGCTCGAGATCGGTACCCGCGCCCTTGGTGCACGAGGCGACGACGCCCTCGGCCGGACAGGGCTCGCTCGCGCGGTACGTGTGCGTGCCGTACATCTCGCCGCACGTCTTCTCGCCGTATTTCCTGGCCGCGGTGCCGATCTCGTCGAAGCACTGGGTGACGCCGCCGTCGTGCTCGATGACGCAGCTTCCCGGCGGCGGCGGGGGCTCGCCGCCACCACGGTGACAACCGAGAAGGGCGAC
>DATIQP010000397.1:0-29320 GCA_035470765.1 Polyangiaceae bacterium
TACGAGGACATGGGGACGCTCTGCAAGGAGCACGGCGTCAACAGCTTCAAGCACTTCATGGCGTACAAGGGCGCCATCATGGCCGATGACGAGATCCTGGTCTCGTCGTTCATGCGCGCGCGCGAGCTCGGGGCGCTGTGCACGGTGCACGCCGAGAACGGCGAGCTCGTGTTCCGGCTGCAGAAGGAGATCTTCGAGCGCGGGATCACGGGGCCGGAGGGGCACCCGCTGTCGCGGCCGCCGGAGGTCGAGGGCGAGGCGGCCAACCGCGCCATTCGCATCGCAGAGGTGCTCGGCGTGCCGGTGTACCTCGTGCACACATCGTGCATCGACGCGCTCGAGGCGGTGACGCGCGCGCGGCTCGAGGGCCAGCGCGTCTTCGCCGAGGTGCTCGCGCAGCACCTGATCATCGACGACTCGGTGTATCGCAACGAGGACTGGAACAAGGCCGCGCACTACGTGATGAGCCCGCCCTTCCGGCCGAAGGAGCACCAGGCGGCGCTGTGGCGCGGGCTCCAGGCGGGCGTGCTGCAGACGACGGCCACGGATCACTGCTGCTTCTGCACGCCGCAGAAGCAAGCGGGGCTCGACGACTTCCGCAAGATCCCGAACGGGACCAACGGCGTCGAGGACCGCATGGGCGTGCTCTGGCACCACGGCGTGCGCACGGGGCGCCTGACGCCGAGCGAGTTCGTGGCGGCGACGTCCGCGAACGCGGCGCGCATCTTCAACATCTACCCGAAGAAGGGCGTCATCGCGGTCGGCGCGGACGCGGACATCGTGGTGTGGGACCCGCAGAAATCGCGGACGATCTCGGCCAAGACGCACCACCAGAACATCGACTTCAACATCTACGAAGGCATGACGGTGCTCGGGAACGCGGCGGTGACGCTGAGCCGCGGGCGCGTCTTGTGGGAGAACGACAAGCTCTCGACGGAGAAGGGCTGGGGGAAGTACGTCAACCGCCCCTGCTTCGCCGATTACTGGGGGGCACAGAAGGTCCGCAACGAGCTCAGCACACCGACCGGCGTCAAGCGCCAGCGCCCCGTGCCCGCCAAGTGATTCAGACGACGCAACCCGAAACGAAAGAAATGCCCGCCATGCCCGAAGCACTCCCCACCATTGGTCACTGGATCGACGGCCAGAACGTCACCGGCTCTCATCGCTCGCAGGAAGTCTTCAACCCGGCGACTGGCGCGGCCGAGAAGAGGGTGCTGCTCGCCGACAAGGCGACCGTCCAGGCGGCGATCGCGTCGGCGGAGAAGGCCTACCCCGCGTGGCGCGCCACCACGCCGCTCAAGCGCGCCCGGGTGATGAGCAAGCTCAAGAACCTGCTGGAGATGCACGCCGAGAGGATCGCCGCGCTCCTGACCGCCGAGCACGGCAAGGTGGCGGGCGACGCGATGGGCGAGGTGCAGCGCGGGATCGAGAACGTGGAGTACGCCTCCTACGCGCCCGAGCTGCTCAAGGGCGAGCACAGCCGCAACGTCGGCCCCGGCATCGACTCGTGGAGCGAGCTGCAGCCCCTCGGCGTCACCGCGGGCATCACGCCGTTCAACTTCCCGGCGATGGTGCCGCTCTGGATGTGGCCGATGGCCGTCGTGTGCGGCAACACGTTCGTGCTCAAGCCCTCGGAGCGCGATCCGTCGAGCGCCATGCTCGTCTCCCAGCTCGCGCTCGAGGCGGGCCTGCCGCCCGGCGTGCTCAACGTGGTCAACGGCGACAAGGAGGCCGTCGACGCGCTGCTCGACGACGCGCGCGTCAAGGCCATCAGCTTCGTCGGCTCGACACCGATTGCGGAATACATCTATTCGCGCGGCTGCGCGACCGGCAAGCGCGTGCAGGCCCTCGGCGGCGCGAAGAACCACGCCGTCGTGATGCCCGACGCGGACATCGACAACGCGGTGAGCGCGCTCATGGGCGCGGCGTACGGCTCGTGCGGCGAGCGCTGCATGGCGATCCCGATCGTAGTCGCGGTCGGCGACGCGACGGGCGACGCGGTGGTCGCTGGCCTCAAGGCCCAGATCGCGAGCATGAAGGTGGGCCCCGGCACCGACGCGAAGAACGACATGGGCCCGCTCGTCACCAAGCAGCACTTCGAGAAGGTGCGGGGCTACGTCGAGCAGGGCGTGAAGGAGGGGGCCACGCTGGTCGTCGACGGCCGCGGCGTGAAGGTCCCGGGCCACGAGAACGGCTACTTCCTCGGTGCGTGCCTGTTCGACCACGTCAAGCCGGGCATGGTCATCTACCAGGACGAGATCTTCGGGCCGGTGCTCGGCGTCGTCCGCGTCAAGACGCTCGAGGAGGCGATGCGCCTCATCAACGAGCACGAGTACGGAAATGGCACGTGCATCTTCACCCGCGACGGCGAGGCGGCGCGCTACTTCTCCGACCACATCCTGGTCGGCATGGTGGGCGTGAACGTGCCGCTACCCGTCCCGATCGCGTACCACTCGTTCGGCGGGTGGAAGCGCTCGCTGTTCGGGGATCTGCACGCGTATGGGCCGGACGCGGTGCGGTTCTATACGAAGCGGAAGACGATCACCCAGCGGTGGCCGTCGGCGGGGGTGCGTGAGGGGGCGATCTATTCGTTCCCTTCGACGAAGTAGGGAAGAAAGGGGATGGCCCCCACCCGTTCGTGCTCGGGCCGGTGCTCGGTTTGGACAGCCGCAGGCAAGTCCCTTCGAGCAGTAAGTGGCTGGAGGGGGGCCGGAATAGGCTTTCTGGTAGACGTCGTTACCGTGAGCCTAGCTGCAATGATCTGCAGTTCCTTGCCGGCGCCTCGCCTCGATGTGGCCACGCCCGCGTGAGCCGAACGCCGAGGTGCCCCTAGAAAAACGCGCTAGGATTGCCTGTGCACCGCGCGAGCAGGTCGTCGACCACGTCCGCACCCAGCGTGGAGCTCTCGACTTGTTGGAAGCGTTTCCGCATCCGCTCGACGTGGGCTCGAAAGGACTCTTCGTTCAGAACCGTGGCGACGAATCCGAGCAAGTCGGACGTGGAACTGCGCCTGACGTCGCCGGCGCAACCGAGCCCATGGTAGACCACGCGCGCGGCGTTGCCGGGCTGGTCGACGTCCAGCGGAATCACCACCATCGGGACACCGAACAGGATGCACTCCTTGATGGTCCCGAGCCCGCCGTGCGTGATCATGAGTCGGGCCCGTTTCAGCACATCGAGTTGAGGCGCGCTCCGCACCACGGTCACGTTGCGCGGGACCGCGCCAAGCTCCGCTGGCTCGAGATGGCGTCCGAGCGCCAGCAGCAAATGCCAATTCGGTTTCTGCGCGAGCACCTGCACGAGGCGCGGAAAGAACGCGGCCGTGTCGCGGGCGCGATAAATTTGGGTCCCGAGCGCGCAATACACCAGCGGCTTGTCCGCCGGGATGCAGCTCCAGTCCAAGGGCTCGCGGCCGTGCCGGTCGAGATCGACCGATGCAACGTAATGGCGCGCCGCCGACGGCGGGCGTGGGAAATCGAAGCATTCCGGGCAGAGCACGAGCTCGGGAGCGGACCGGACCTGCGGCATGCTGACGGTTTGCGCGTCGAGCTCCCGGTCCGATACCCCGAAGCGCGCGGCCATGCGGCGCGTCAGCTCGTAGGGCGGACACAATCCCAGCCAGTCCGCGATTGTCGCCCCCAGCCGTCGGCTCGCCAAAAATTTCTGCCAGCCGAGCTCGGCCCGCAGGTGGCCCAGGAGCGTGCCATCGAAGGGCAGCGAACTGCGCAGCGGCGCGACACCCGGTGCCCTGGTCTGCGGCAAGTGGGTAGTGACCGCAACGAGCGGAATCCCGAGCTTGCGGGCGAGCAGGGTCAGATGGGGAGCGTTGACGTCGGCCAGAACGAGATCCGGCCTCGACTGCGCGATCCGTCCCGCGGCGCCCTCTCCACTTGCGACGCGTTCCGTCAGCGCCTGAAACTGGCGGGTGATGGCGCGGCGCCGGGCAAGTAGGCCCGCTGCGTCCTGATCCCGCGCGAACCCTGGCGGGAACAGATCGGGAAACCACGGCAGCGTTGCGAACCCCTGGGCCTGAATGTGAGGTTCGAGATCCGGTACCGCCGTGTAGATGACCCGGTGTCCGCGCGCCGCGAGAGCGCGCGCCAGCTTGAACGTAGGGTTGAGGTGCCCAGCTTGCTGAAGCATCCCGATGAGAATCGTGCGACCTTCGCTCACGTCTTCACCCTCGCCGCCTAGGTGGCGCTTGCGGCGTCGGCGCGCGGGGCGGCCCCCGCCTCCTCGCCGGGACGGCGGCGACGGACTCCCAGGAAGCGCTCCATCCGACCCACGATACGCTCGGCGGCGCGACCGTCCCCATAGGGACTCACCGCGTTCGCCATCGCAAGGTACGCGGAAGAATCGTCCAACAGCCGGCTCGCGTGATGGACGATCGTCTGCGCGTCCGCGCCCACGAGCCGCGCCGTTCCGGCCTCGACGCCCTCCGGGCGTTCCGTGGTGTCGCGCATGACCAGCACGGGCTTGCCGAGCGACGGCGCCTCCTCCTGCACTCCGCCGGAGTCCGTGAGGACCAGCCGGCAACGTGACATGAGCGAAACGAAGTTCCGATAGCCTTGAGGCGGGATCAGCGAGACGTTGGCAACGTCGGCGAGAAGTCGCTTGACGTTACGCTCCACGTTGGGATTGAGATGCACCGGGTATACGAAGCGAAATTCCGGATAGCGCAACGCAAGCGTTTCTATCGCCCTGCAAATCTGCTCGATGCCCTCGCCGAAGTTCTCCCTGCGGTGACCCGTGATCAACACGAAGGGTCGGCTGGCCCAGTCTGCGCCGATCGCCGCGGAGAGCGAATCGTCGATCGAGGCGCGCACCGACGGCTCCTCCTGGCGAGCAAGTTCCATGAACAGCGCGTCGACGACCGTGTTTCCCGTGACCTCGATGGTCTCGTCCGGAACACCTTCGCGCAAGAGGGCATCTCGAGCGGCCCGCGTGGGAGCGAAGTGCAGGGACACGAGCGGCGATGCCTGACGCCGGTTTGCCTCCTCCGGGAACGGAGCCCAGATGTTACCGGTTCGAAGTCCGGCCTCGACGTGCCCGATCGGGATGCGTCGGTAGAAGCACGTGAGCGCGGCGACGAGGACCGTGCTGGTGTCGCCCTGGACGAGGGCCATGTCCGGGTGGCCATTCTCGAGCCATCCATCGATGCGTTCCATCAGGCGGGAGGTGAGTCCTGCGAGCGTCTGGCCCGCCTGCATCACGGCAAGGTCGACGTCTACTGCGAACCCGAACTGATCGGCGACCTGCTGGAACATCTCGCGGTGCTGCCCCGTGGCGACGACCCGACACCGCAGCGAGCTCGATCGCTTGAGGGCCGCGAGGACAGGGGCGAGCTTGATGGCCTCCGGGCGCGTACCCATGAAGACGTCGATGGTCTTGCACGATTCCATTTTGACCTCCGACGGCCTCAGCCCCGACCAGTTTTCCGGCCCGTCCGGAGTCGAAGGACGTCCTTCGCCGCCAGTCCGATGAACTCGGCATTCGTCCGGAGATAACGCTTCCACAACTTGCGCGGTTCCATCGCCAGTCGCCAGAACCACTCCATGCCGATGGTCTGGAGCACGCGCGGCGCGCGCGGCACGTAGCCCGCCAGCACGTCGAATGTCCCGCCGACCCCCGCGATCACCGGAACTCCGAGTGCCTCGCGGTGGCGTTCGCACCACGTCTCCTTGAACGGGCTTGGCATCCCCACGAACAGCATGTGCGGCGCGAGCCGGGAGATTTCGGCGACGATGCTTGCGTGCTCGGAGGGGCCAAAGTAGCCGTCGCGCCAGCCGACGACGCGAAGCCCGGGGTAATCGCGGCGGCAGATCCGCAGCAGCTCCTCGAGCACCTGCCTGCGGGCGCCGAGAAAGTAGACGCTGAGACCGCGCAGGGAACCTTCGGCCAAGAGTCTGGCGGTGAGGTCGACCCCAGCCACTCTCTCGGGCAGGGGCAGCCCGGCGAGTCGCGAGGTCCAGACGACCGGGACTCCATCGGCGACGATCAGGTCGCCGCCGTGGCACGCCGCTCGGAGCTCGTCATCGCGACGGATCATGCAGAGCAGCGCGGCGTTCATCGTGATCACCGTGTGGGCGACGGGGGGACCGGCACACCAGGCGAGGCACTGGTCGATCGTGGACTGCATGGTCGCGCGATCGAAGGGGCAGCCAAGGAGCTCGACGCGATCGGCTCGTCGCACGACGCACTCCCTCACCGGGGGCTCGGCATCAGGGTATCGTTTCAACGCCGATGTGACGCTCATCGCTCCCTCCCTCTCGACCGGCTGCGCCGGTGTTCGACTTCGTAAAGGAACGGGCAACACGCTTGCATCGCCTATGCCGCGCGGGATCCAAACGAGATACCGCCACCAATCGGCGGCCAGGCCGCGGTGGTTGCGGGCAGCAGCGCAAGGGAGAGCGCCCCCGGTGCGAAGCCTCAGCTGTTGGTAGGGGCGCTGTCCCCGCAGCTCGCGCGGAGATCAACACCGATCCGGCGGCGGACTTCTCTTGCGCGGCACGCAGCAAGAGCGTCGCGTAGCCCGTCAGCGGACCGCCGAGCACATCTCGGCCGGCACGAAGATCTCCAGCCACCACGCTCGGTGGCGGAAGACGTGACGCACCTCGGAGCGCGCGTCGGTGCGCGGGCAACGAGATTCGAGTCGTTGGCCGGATCGACGTCGCGGGAGGCGCGCCAGAATGGATGGACCACGGGCCCTTTTTGCCGAAAGAAAGCTCGTCTCTGCTAACTCGTAGTGGGGCAATCCGGAATTGAGCGAGTCGCCCATGAGCGCGAAGACCGCGCCGACGATGATTCCGGCCCCGCCTACCCCCCCGAGCACGAAGCCGGCGACTCGTCGCGTGCCCATCGATGGCGACGTCTGAGCAAGATCCGACGTCGTGACGGTTGTCCTTGTGTCGCTCGCAGGCGTTGCGGACGCGAGCGGCGGCTCGTGTCGCGCTAACAGCCGGCGCGCGATCGACGTTCGACGTGACCACGGTGAGCTCGAGCGCGTGGTGCGCGGCGGGGTCTGGGTGCATGAGCGGCGCCGCGTCGATCACGCCGGTCGCGTAGACGAGCGTTCGATAGGCCCCGTCGGCGAATGGGATGGCTCCGGCGTCGGCGCGCTGCAGACCGAGCCCGCGCCGCAGCGTGGCGTGTCAGAGTCGACCCGTCTGCCTTCGCCGAAGCGATGGCGCGGGCTGCGGCTGGTGACGTGCTCGACGTCGTGGACGCGGACGTGGATCCGATCAGACCGGCGGGCTCGCGGTCATGTCGACGGTCGAGTCGCGAGAGCTGCGCTGACGGCGCAGCGTGTATCGACGCTCGGCGTATGCCCTGTCGTCGTTCCAGAGCCGGCGCGACGCCGCTCTCATCAGCGGTCGCAGCAAGGGCGCGAAGGCGCGAGCTACGAAGAAGCCTCTGCGATCCGAGCGAGCCAGCACCGCTTCGACGATCGCGGTCCTGCTCCCTCCGAGTGGGGTCGCGTGTGTCTCGACCACGGAGCCCTCGCCTTCGCCACGTACGATCGTCATCACGATCGTGCGAGCGTCGGGGCACGCGAAGCGCGCGTCGACCTCGACCGCGACGGGACCGAAGACGCGGTACGCGACGCGCACCGTGATCTCGTCGTCCCGTTGATCGATCACGCGCAAGCGTCGAAACGCGTATGGGTGAAAGTGCGTCCCATGCCAAGGATCGAGCCGGTTCGCGATGACGTCGCGAGGCTCGCAGTCGGCGACGACGCGCAGCACGGTGTCGACCGCTTCGCGCGGGCGCACCGGCAGTCGGGGCGCGTCGGTCGGCGTCTCCCCCGGGAGCCGCACCCACAGGAGGACGCCGTCGTCGTGCGTCGTGAGCGGCCTCCATCCCGGGAAGCCGTCTTCGCCGAGACGCAGTTCGTGCCAAGGGCACACGACACACCCACCGTCGACGTGGCCATCGCTGAGCGAAGCGCCGAGGTGGGGGCATGTATCGGGCGCGACGACCACGTGGCCCGCATCACGAAACGCGACGAGCGGGCGGCCGTCCACCTCGAAGCGTCGAGGGCGATCGTCGATGGTGCGCGAGGCGTCCAGCACGTACCACCCGCCGCACGGCAGCTTCTGACTCGCGCGGAGCGCCCCGGCGATCCACGCCGGATTCGATTGTTGCCAGTCGGGGCGCGTATCGACGACCGGCGCGAAAGGCAGACCGCGCCCGAGGAGAACCAGGCGCGGCTCAAACAGTTTGGCGGCGAGACCACGGCTTCGCATGGGAAAACCTCGACAGGCGTAACGGCGAAAAGAGCCCGTGGCGAGGCACCGAGCGAACGGGCTCGGCCATCACGCCGAGCGGGTCGAGGACGGTGTTCGCGGCGAGAAAGCCGGACGCGGTGGCGCGCTCCATCAGCGCGCACGGGATGGGCATGGCCACGAAATCGCCGGCCAGGGCGAGATCGCGGAACGCGGTGCGAACCTCGGGCCGCTCTGCGTGCGCGCCGACGGCGAAGCTCGGGCAGTCGCGACGGAGCAGAAACCGCTCGTCGACCGCCCGCGCCTCGCGCGCCTCGGGATAACAAGCGTGAAACGCGGACGCGAGGTCGGCCTTGATCGCGCCGGGAGCGAGGTCGGCGCGGACCGCGTAGGCGTGCAGCTCCACGACCGAGCCGTGATGCGCGTTCGCCCATCGCGCGCTCTCGTCCTGGAAGCGATCGTAGATCGAGATGTTGTCGAGGAGGCCGACGCCGGTCGTCCCGGCGAACGGCGCTCGATGCGCCGACATGGGACGATCGAGCCACATCCGCCAGACCGCGAATGGAGCGGCAACGCTCAAATGGTCGACGCGAGGGCGCAGCGGCTCGAGGTCCGGGCTCGCGCGGACGACGGCTTGCAGCGCGCCGACGTCGAGCGCGAGCACGACCGCATCCGCCTCGACCGTCGCGCTCGAGCACTCGATGCGCCAGCGACCCTCGCGCGTCCTGTCGATTCGTCGAGCTTGCTCTCCGAGCTCCAGCCGCGCACCGCGCTGCACGAGCCACTCCGCGAACGGCGCCCAAATCGCGTTTTGCGCAGGGAAGCGCGCGACATCGAAGACGAGCCCCTCGGGATTACCCGTGGCGTAGAAGTGGAACATCATGAGGAGCTCGGCCGCGGACATCTCCGACTCGACATTGAAGAAGGAGTGCGCGAACACGTCGAAGAGCATACTCCGTGCCGCAGGCGGCCACGCCAGCGAGTCGAGGTACGCGGCTGCGCTCGTCGTATCGAAGCGCGCATAAGTGCGCTCGGGGTCGAAGCGCAGCATCTCGAGCGCGAGCCGCTTGTTGCTCCGCGCGATGTCCGCGGCGCGCAAGTGGGGCGTCTTCCACGCGAGCGCCGCGATCTGCAGCGGCCCGAGCTTCGGGAGGCCGGCGAAGCTCTGCGAGAGACCGCCTCGTCCGAGGATCGGATAGTCGTCGAGCGGCCGCAGCATGCCCAGGCCCGGGTCGATGCGTCGCAACAGCGCTCGCAGGTTGTAGTACTGGCGAAAGAACGCGTGGAAGCCGCGCTCCATCTCGACGCGCTCTCCCGTCACGAGGTCCGTCGAGAAGCTCCCCGCGCGGCCGCCGAGCCGCTCCTCCTTCTCGATGATCGTGACCTCGACGCCGCGCTCACACAGCACCGTGGCTGCCCCCACGCCGGCGATTCCGCCGCCGACGACCGCGGCTCGCGTCCCTCTCGGCACGCGCCGCGCACCGCCCGTGCGGGGCAACAGCAGCTCCTCTGTCCTCAGCCGGCTCATCGGGGTTCGAGCAGCGGCAGCTCGCCGAAATCGAGCGGTTCGACGGGAGCGCGCGGGCGTGCGCCGAGCACGGCGGCCGGAAAGCGCACCGCGGTCTCGAGCAGCGCGCGCGCGACGAGCGCGTATTTGTGGAGCGACGACACCACGGCGCGAGGCGCGAGCGGGTTGCACCCCCGGTCGCGAATGCACGCGCCAATCCGCGAGTACACGAGCCGCGCCACCCTGACGGCGAAGCCGCAGCGCGTCGACAGCAGCTCCACGCCGACGTCGCCGGAGCGGTAGTACGCTTCGGCGCGACCGAGCAGCTCCTCGATGACCGCGCTCACCGCCTCGCGCGCGTCGGGCGGAAACGGCCCGCGTCGCTGCTGCGCCCGAAGATCCGCCGCGCCTGCGCGCCTCAGCATCTCGTCGGGCAAGTAGAGCCGCCCGCGCAGCCAGTCCTCGTGGACGTCGCGCGCGACGTTCGTGAGCTGCATCGCGATCCCGAGGTGGGCGGCGTGTACGAGCGCGCGGCGATTTCGAACGCCCATGACGTGGCACATCATCAGCCCCACGATCCCCGCGACCCGGTAGGCGTACGTGACGAGATCGGCGAACGACTCGTACGCCGTCCCGGACGCATCCATCTCGAGGCCCGCGAGGAACTCCTCGAAGTAGGAGCGTGGGATGCCTCGACGCGACACGAGCTCTCGCATCGCCGCGATGAGGGGATCGGCGAGCGGCTGCGAGCCGTACATCCAATCGACCTCGGCCCGAAGGGCGGCGACGTGCGTCCCGTCGGCTTCGGGCACGAGGTCGATCTTGTCGTCGGCCCTTCGACAGTACGCGTAGAGCAACACGGCGTCGCTCGCGATCGCGCGCGGCAGGAGGGTCGCCGCGAGCGAGAAGCTCTTCGAGTGCTTCCGAATGGAATCGTTCACGGTGCGAAGTCCTCCAGGATGAGCCGAGCCGTCGCCTTCGCCGAGCTCACGACGCCGGGGATCCCCGCGCCGGGGTGGGTGCCTGCGCCGACCAAGTAGAGACCCTCGATGGTGCCGTCGCGGTTGTGCGGCCGGAACCACGCGCTCTGCGTCAGCTTCGGCGCGCAGCTGAAAGCCGACCCCAGATACGCCCCGAGCTCGTCGCGGAACGTCTCGGGCGTTCGCCACCGCTTCACGACGACGTGGCGCCTCAGGTCGGGCATCAGTCGCTCGAGCGACGCGAGGATTCGCTCGGCGTACGCCGGCGCGAGCGCGCTCCAGTCGAGCGACGCGTTTCCGAGGTGCGGTACCGGAGACAGGACGTAGAACGCGTCGCACCCGCCCGGCGCGAGCGATGGATCGGTGACCGTGGGTGCGTGCAGGTACAGGCTGAAGTCCTCGGGCAGATGCGCGCCGTGGAAGATGTCGTCGAGCAGCTCCTCGTAGCGCGAGGCGAACAGCACGGTGTGGTGCGCGAGGCGCTCGCGATAGAGGCGATCCGTGCCGAAATAGAGGACGAACAGCGACATGGACCAATCGAACGACTCGAGCCGGCGAGTCTTGGAGGCAGCCGCCGGGTGCGCCTTCAAGAGGTCGGCGTACGTGTGGTGCAGGTCCGCGTTGGAGACGACGAGGTCGAACGCCTCCGTCCCGTGGCTCGTGGTCACCCGACACGGAGACCCCGCCTCGACGCGCTCGACGGGGGTCGACATGCGCACCTCTCCGCCGAGATCCTCGAGGAGCTTCACGAGCGCGCGCACGAGCGCGCCGGTGCCGCCGCGCGCGTACCACACGCCCCAGCGCTTCTCGAGATAATGAATGAGCGTGTAGATCGAGCTGGTCTCGAACGGGTTCCCGCCGACCAGCAGCGTGTGGAACGAGAGCGCTTGCCGTACGTGCTCGTCTCGAATGAAGCGGCTCACCGTGGCGTAGACGGAGCGATCCGCGCGCAGGCGCGCGAGGTGCGGCGCGACGCGCATCATGTCCGTGAAGCGCACGAACGGCGTCGCGGCGAGCTCGACGTAGCCCTTGTCGAACGTGCGCTTGGCGTACTCGAGGAACCTCACGTAGCCTTGCGCGTCGTCCGCGTTGCGCCTGCCGACCTCCGCGAGCATGTGCTCGGTGTCGCCCGTGTAGTCGAAGCAGTCGCCGTCGCTCCAGTAGAGGCGATAAAACGGCGAGACGGGGAGGAGCTCGACATAGTCCGCCATCACGCGCCCGGATTCGGCAAAGAGCTCCTCGAGGCAGTGCGGCGCGGTGATCACGGTCGGCCCTGCGTCGAAGACGAATCCGTCTTCTTCGTAGACGTAGGCGCGGCCTCCCGGCTTGTCGGCTCGTTCGAATACGGTTGTTTGGAATCCCGCTGATTGGAGTCGTATCGCGACGGCGAGCCCGCCGAAGCCGCTCCCGACGATCGCGGCGCGCTTAGACATAGGAGCGCTCCAGCCTGGCGAGCTCGCCGGCGACCTCGCGACAGCGCAGATCGTCTCCCCCGGCTTCGCGCACGGCCTCGAGCGCCGCGTCGAGCTGCGCGCGCGTTCGGCGCGCCCCACCGTCGCCGAGGTGGGCGCGCACCCGTACGACATAGTCGTCGGTGATCTTGCCGAAGCGAAGCTCGTCGACGAGCGCGCGATACGCGCGGTCCTCGAGGTCTTGCGACAGCCACGACCATACCCAAGTGGCGCGCGCCTGCGCGAGATCCTCGATGCCCTTGTGACGGCGAGCCTCGTTGAGCACGCCGCTCGCGTCGTCGAGCATCTGCAGGCCGACGCCGACCTCGCGACCGAAGCGGGCGATCGCCTCGACCCGCTCCGAATCGGCGCCGGCGACGATGGCGCCGAGCGTCGTCGCGAGCTCCAACAGGCCGGCGGTCTTCCTGAGGGTAATCGCGCGCACGACGCGCGAGACCTCGTCCACCGGCACCTCCCAGATGCGAATGGACAAATCGAGCGCTTGACCTTCGTGGCAGCGCGCGAGGCAGCGCGCGATCCGCTCGTGCGCCCGCAAGCGCACGGGATCGGGCAGCGCCATCTCCGAGAGGAGGACCTGGGGCCAGAAGTACAGCCAGTTCCCGGCGTTGAGCGCGACCGGCGTCCCGTGGAGGAGGTGCAGCGCCGGCGCGCCGCGTCGCTCCGTCGAGCCGTCCTCGATGTCGTCGACGACGAGCGAGCCGGCGTGAAGCGCTTCGACGAGCAGGCCGAGCTCCTGCGGGCACGTGCCGGCGACGCCTCCGGCGAGACGGAAGCCGAGGTCGACGAGGCGAGCGCGAAAGAGCTTGCTCGGCCTTCCGAGGAACTCGCGCAGGGGCGCGATGAGCGCGCGCTCTCGCTCGCGCGCGGCGGCGTCGCCGTCCTCGCAAGGCGTGCTCGACCAACGATCCAGCAGCGCGCCGAGCGCCGTCGTGCGAGCGGGCGAGGGAATCGCGGCCGTCATGTCGCCCCCGCGAGGGCGAGCGTGCCACGCAGAGAGAACCCGCGCGGCGGGCGACCGACGACGATGCGCGCGCGGTCGCGCCACGTCGTCGAGAGCGCGTTGAACCGGGCGATCACGTCCTCCGGGAGCGCGTAGAACCGCTCGAAGACGTTGCGCATGTCGCCTGGCGCGAAACAGTGGAACAGAAGTCGGTTGAGCCGCTCGGCGTAGCGTGCCTGCGCGCGATGCTCGCGATGAAGCCGGGCCAGCTCGGGCCCGAAGACCTGGCTCGCCGGACGCTCCGCGAGGTAGCAAGCGAGGCGCGCCGCGATCGGGAGCGAGTAGCCGGTCGCCGGGTGGAACCAGCCGCCGCGATAACCCGCGACGAGCGGCGGACCGTTCGGCTCTGGCGCGTCGCTCGCCCACGGCATCGGCAAGACGCCGGTCTCCTCGCGCAAGATGCGCTTCACCGAGCCGAAGCGCGCCGCGTACTCGAGCACCGCCGCGCGCCGCACATCCCAGTCCATCGACGGCGAGCGCGAGAAGCACGTGTCCTCCACCAAGACGCGGCGAGCCTCGAA
Source organism: Polyangiaceae bacterium (assembly GCA_035470765.1). Taxonomy (GTDB): domain Bacteria; phylum Myxococcota_A; class Polyangia; order Polyangiales; family Polyangiaceae; genus DASXHD01. Next base: position 13,706 of record DATIQP010000397.1, read on the forward strand.
CGGCAGGACGTAGAAGAAGCGAAAGCCGTCGTGCTGCGGCACGGTCGCGTCGATCAGGGTGGGGCGCGCGAGGCCGTGCGGGCCTGCGAGCTCGAGCTCCAGGCCGAGGAATTTCTGGAAGCCGCAGTGCTTCGGTGTCGCAGCGGGCCCGCGCGCGTCGACGACCAACTCGGCGTGCAGCGTCGTGCCGTCTTCGAGCGCGACCTCGTGCGCATCGACGCGCACGGCGCGCCGGCCGAGAATGCGCTCCGAACGCGGGCTGCTCGCGATCGCGTCTCCGACCACCGATGCGAAGCGTGCGGAGGTGATCGCGCAGTACGCCGAGCGCAACGTGCGCCTCAGATGCGGGAAGACGACGTCGCAGGCCGGCCACGTCTTCACGACGAGCGGCTCGAGCCAGCTGCGCGCCGCGCGCGGCAGGTCGCTCGCGTGAAAGCACCACGTGTGATTGCCTCCGAGCGCACGCCCTTCTTCGACGATCGCGAGGCGAGCGTCGGTGCGGCGCGCGAGCAACGCGAGCGCGACGAGCCCCGCCTGAAGCCCTCCTCCCGCGAGCACGAACTCGAAACCCCTCATGAGGGGCGAACACGAAGCACGAAGCGTTCCACGCTCGATGTCGCAGCGCAGCTCACGCCGGTCCGCATTTCCGGCGAATGAAACGCGCACAAGGTTGCTTAGCTCGAGCCTTGGAGCGCGCATACCCAGTTCCGGTCGGAGCATGACGCAGTCGAGCGGCGCTCTCGACAGCCGCGGCTTATGCGCAAGACCGCGCAGCGACTGCGGCCTCGTGGCGGGCCCCCATGAAAATGTCAACCCGTCCGCCCGGCCTGCCGGTTGGATGTCGGCTCCGCACTCGAAGAGAGAGCAAGCTGAGCATCCTATCCTTGCCGATGATCGTGACGTCGAGCGTGCCGACGCCGAGATCCACACCGACGATGCGCAGCTCTTGGCCCGCGCGGTCGAGCCCGCACGCGAGGGAGGCTGGACAAGCGCCGGCGTGGGGGCCGAGCGGCGTGACGTTCGTCTTGGTCCCCGGCGGATGGGCGCGCCGGGCGGTGATTCGCGGTACAATCGACGTCACGTGAAGTGCGTCGCGACGAGCTTCGGATCCGCCGGCGACTTCCTTCCGACGGTCGCCGTCGCCGCGGCCATGCGCAGGGCTGGTCACGACGTCACGTTCGTCGCGAATCCGTTCTACGAGCGAGTGATCCGAGGCGCCGGGCTCGCGTTCGTTCCGTGCGGGTCGCACGTCGAGGTCTACGACGAGGTCGAGCGCAATCCCCACTACCTCCACCCCGTCCACGGTCTGAAGGCGATGTGGGAAGACTTCGGCAAGTCGATGGTGACCGCCACCTATTACGCCACGCGCGAGGCTGCGCGCGGAGCTGACGTGGTCTTGGCGGCCAACGTCGCGTTCTCGGGCATCTGGGCCGCGGCGGAGCACGACATCCCGAGCGTGCTCACCACGGCGACCCCCATCGCGTGGGCGAGCCGGCGCGGGCCGATGCAGCTGTTCGACCGCGCACTTCCGGAGTGGGCGCTCCCCTCGGTCAACGGGGCGGCGCGCGCCCTCGCCAACTGGGTGTTCGGCGCCGAGTTGCGCTCGCTCGCGCGAACGCTCGGAGTGTCCGCTCGCGACGCGTCGTTCGCCGGCACCGAGGCGATGGCGTCGCTGCACCTCGGCCTCTGGTCGCCGCGCGTCAGGGCTGGAGCGGACGGAGACCCGCCTCAATCGGTCGTGTGCGGCTTTGCTCGAGGCGGCGACCTCGGGGCCACGAGCCGCGAGCTCGATCCCGAGCTCGCCGCGTTCCTCGACGCGGGCGCGCCGCCCGTCGTCGTCGGTCTGGGTTCGGTGTTCTCGGTCGGCGCCAGCGAGTTGCTCGAAGAGATCGCGCGCGCATGCGAGATGGCGGGCCGGCGCTGCCTCGTCGTCGGGCACCCGAGCGGGACGAGTCGCTTCTCGGGCGACACGCTCGCCGTGAAGTACGCGCCCTACCATCTCGTGTTTCCGCGCGCCGCGGCCATCGTGGTCCACGGCGGCGCGGGCACCACCGCCGAAGCGCTCCGCGCCGGCCGTCCCGTCCTCGCCTTGCCGCTCGCGTTCGATCAGTTCGGCGTCGCGTGGCAGGTCGAGCGTTTGGGCGTCGGGGTGAAGGTGAGCAAGTCCGACCGCTCCCGCGCCACGCTCGCGAAGGCCATCGAGCGCGCCACCGAGGACGAGGAAATCGCGCGGCGCTCGGCGGAGCTGGGAGTGAGCCTCTCGTCCGAGCGCGATGGCGCCGAAGCTGCCGTCGAGCTCATCGAGCGGCTGCGACCCTGAACGTCACAAGAAGGAGCGCGCCGTCTTGACGAGCGCGACCGCCTCCTTCGGCGTCTTCGCGGCCGCCGAGAGGTGGCCCACCTTGCGGCCCGCGCGCGCCTCGCGATTTCCGCCGAGGTGCACGCACACGCCGGGGAGCACGAGGGCGCGATCGAACGCGGGCGAGGTCTGCAAGCTCGCGTCCTGCGAGAGCCAGAGGTCGCCGAGGAGGCTGTAGATGGCAACCGCGCGCACCGCCTCCGTCGACCCGAGCGGCACCGCATCAGCAACACCCCGCACCGTGAAGCAAGGTCCGCGCGCCGACGCGCACAGAGCGGCTCAAGGGACGTTCGGTGAGCAAGGCGGCCGGTTCGCGGGCACCACGTTCGTCGCAAGCTTGCGGCGTTCCGCAGGTACTCGAAACACGATCGTGTCCACGTTCGTGGGCGGCGGAGTCCCACCGCAATACGAGGACGATTCGACGTCGAGCGTGAGCGTGGTTCCGTCGTCCCGGAGACCGAGCGGTTTGTACGCGCCGCCCTGACTCACGAAGGTGAACGTCGCCAGCCATTCGTCCTCGAAGTCGAACGCGTCGCGCTTGGCGTCGGCGCACGAAACCATCTCGCGCAAGGCGTCGGCATCCTTGATCAGCCGCGCGGTCGCGCGGTCTGCGAGCCGAGTCTCCGATGGATGCGGGTTGACCGCGCACCCCTCGGGCGGCGTCCACAGCGTGGGCGGCTGCGTGGGTGCGTGGCGCGCGGGGCGACACGCGACGAAACCGAGGACAAGGACGAGCGAGCAGGCAATGCGCATACGGGTACAACGATAGCATCGGTCGCTGGCCTAGCTTGCCCTCCCATGGGTGCGGCATGCGTACCAATGTCGATCCGATCCGGCGCGCGCCGCGTGCTGACCGGTCTGTCGGCCTGGTAGGCGACGACCGACGTGTCGTCGAACTGCGTGAGGACGTGCTCGCCGCACTTCGGCAAGTGCGCGAGCCGGTATGCGTAGCGCTCGCCGAGCACCCACGGCGAGACGCTACAGCTTCGAGCGAACGCCCTCGGTGACGTGAACGAGATATCGGTCCCAAAAACTCAGCCAGTCGATCACGAACAGCGGGCCGGTGTGTACTTCGACGGCGAGAAGCGAGCCGCTCGGCGTAGGGGAAATCGTGAAGTGAACGTCGCCGTTGTAGGCGAAGAAGCCGGGGTGGAGCTCCGTCTTCACTTCCATGGTCGCCGCGGCGTCGCGCGTGTTCGTGTAGCTCGCGTTTTCGCGAAGGTAACGAAGTACCGCTTGAAAGAGTCGCTCGGGCGCCACGTCGAATGGTGTTTCACGCTTCTTGTCCACGGACATCGAGAACCTCCATCAAGCGTCTGCGTTGCTTCGACCGGGCCGCCTTTTTGACTTCGATCGATCCGGTGAGGTCGAGGTCGGCGGGCTCGTCTTCAGGCACGTTGGCAGAGAGGCGGTCTCGAGAGCACTTTGCTCGATTAGGTCATCGTTCGAACGAGCAAGAACAGACCGCCACCCGTGAGGATAGCGCCAAGGATCAAGAAGAAGGCGACCGTTCCTTGTCTGCCCAGCACGGATGCGAGCTGACGCGCCTGTGTGGTCTTGAATTCGCCTTTGCGCAGCATGGCCGCCACGCCTGCCCACAGCTGGAGCAATCCCGACAGGATGAGGAGAATCGCCAAGACCATCATTAGTCCATCCTACGCACGGGCCGGCGTCGCGGTCGAGGACCACGCTCGTCACCGCTTTGAACGCGCCTGCGCGGACCGCGGTTCCAATCGGACCACGGCACGCTCGTCTTGGCTTTGCCTGCGTGCCCCCTGGGGCGCTCGAGACCGCTACGGCCTACTCTTGCCCGACGATGTCGACCGAGATCTCCACTGCCGGAATCGTTCCTCTGTTCTCGAGCCAGTGCGTGGTGTTCCTATCCTCGGGCCAGCCCACTCCCGGCCCATAGTCCGTTGCAACTCCGTCTCGATGATCAGTGATCGTTCCTTGCAGTACGTAGACGGTGCCTGGTCTGCCCTTATGGTCGTGAATCGGGCCGAAGACGCCTCCAGGCTCGATGGTCACCATACGCATTCGAAGTTGACGCCCCGCCATGCCCTCGATCTCAGGGCCAAGGTCAACGGTTGCAAGTAACTTCACCGTAATACCTTTTGTCTCAGGTGCCCGCTGGTCGTTGCTCATCGTGCTCTCCTCCCTGCACTTCCAGGGCCTAGCGAGAAGTAGATCGTTTTGGACGATGGGTAAGCCAATAGGCTAGATCGCACCATCGTGGAGCGTCAACGGTAGGGGATTGTCGACATCGGCGTCGTCGAAGCGGGTGGCATCGGGGCGCTGCGGCCGAGACCACCGGTGCAAGACATCGGACCGGGCGCAAGGTCGACTCGCGCGAGGTGTCCATGAATCAGCTCCGCGGAAGCATCGGCAACCCTTGAGCCGGCTTACCTGGGATCGGTCGTGCTCGTCGTGCCGGCATGGCGATTGCTGATCGGCGGTCATGAACGACACACAGATCATCTGGGCAGTAATCGCGCTTGCCGCGGTCGTCGGTCTGGTTGTTTTGAGCTTCGCGCTCGTGCGGCGTGGGAGGCAAAGAACGGCGATGCTGCGTCAGCGCTTCGGAGGCGAGTACGGCCGTGCGAAAGAACGATACGGTAGCCGAGCCGAGCGAGAGCTCGCCGAGCGCCTCCACCACGTCGAACAACTTCGCATTCGTGAGCTCAGCGACGCCGAACGCGAGCGGTTCACCTCCGCCTGGGCGGCCATCCAAGCGCAATTCATCGACGACCCGCAGGCCGCGGCCGGTCGCGCGAACGACCTCATCAAGGAGGTCATGCGCGCGCGTGGCTACTCTGCCGACGACGCCTTCGAACGTCGCGCGGCGGATCTGTCGGTCGACCACCCGGACGTCGTCGAGCACTACCGCGCGGCGCACGCCCTCGCGCGCTCCGAAGAGCCAATCAACACCGAAGACCTGCGACAGGCGGTTGTGCACTACCGCGTGATCTTCGAGGACTTGCTCGCACGGGCCGCGCAGCCGGCGACGCCCGTCGTGCTGCGTCCCGCGCAAAGCCCCGTGTAATGGTCGCTTCGCGCGGGGCCCATGGATTGGGCCCGCCTGGCAAGATCACGCCGCCGCCGGCGCGGCGTCGAGAACGATGTCGCGCGACGAACGGTCCGCGGTATGGTGCCGCGCATGCATCGCCGATGGCAGAAGTCGATCGCTCTCGTGCTCGGCCTCGCGAGCTGCGCGCCCGCGGTGCCCCCGACTTTCCCGGGTGATTCGCCCGCCTCCGAACACGCGCAGCCGGCGCCGTTGCCGACCGTCGCCTCGGCGCTGCGGAGCGATCCAACCGCGGGGTGGCCCGGCATCGCTGAGCCCAACGGCGGCATCATGATGATGGACGGTGGGATGATGCATCACGAGGGGATGCACCATGGGCCTTGAGCGTCTCGTCATCCCCTGCTTCGCGGCGTTGGCGGCGTGCACCTCGATTCACCCCGACCTGCGCTACGTCGAAGACGCGACGCACGTTCGCACCGCCGACGTGGCCACCGACGTCGACCCGAGCGTCCCGCGTGAAGCGAAGGACCTGCTGGCCAAGCCGCTCGACGCGGACGCGGCCGTCCGGATCGCGCTGCTCGACAATCGCGAGCTGCGCGCGACGCTGCGCGAGATGGGAGTGGCGCGAGGGCAGCTCGTGCAGGCGAGCGTTCTCCCCAATCCGGTCGTGGAGGTCGAGGCGCTGCCCGAACGAACATCGAACTTCGAGCTCCGCGCCGAGTACGACGTGACAGGGCTGGTTCTCGCGCCGATTCGCGCGCGCGCCGCGGCACCCGAGCTCGATGCGGCACGCTATCACGCGGCAGCGGCGGTCATCGACACGGGGTTTCACGCGCGCGCGGCATACTTTCGTGCGCTCGCGGCGAGCGAGAAGCTCGCCATCGCCAACCGCTCACTCGACGCGCTCGCCGTCGCGCGAGACACCGCCGATGCTCTCTTCCGGGCCGGCAACGTGAGCGAGCTCGACTTCGCGACGCAAGATGCGGCGTACCAGGAGGCGCGAGCGCAGACCGCCGAGATGGAGCTCGCCGCGGCCGACGCGCGCGAGGCCCTCGTTCGCGTGCTCGGTCTGCACGGCACGGACACGACGTTTTCGTTCGCGAAGTCTCAGCCGCCGGTCCCGGAGTCGCTCGCCGCGGCCGACGACCTCGAGAGCCGTGTGCTGCGCGCGAGCTTCGATCTCAAAGCGCGAAAGAGCCACCTCGAGGCGCGCGGCCGTCAGGCAGGTCTGTCGCGCGCGGAGGGTTGGTTGCCCGACGTGGCCGCCGACGTCCACGCGCTTCAAGGCGAGCGCGACCCGACGACGGGCGCCGTCACGAGCTCGGCTTGGGCTGTCTCCGGGGGCGTGAGGCTCTCGGTCCCCATCTTCGATCGCAAGCAGGGGACGTCCGCGGCGCTCGACTCCGAGGTGGGCGCGGGGCTCGAGCGGTACGTCGGAGCCGCGGCGGATCTACGCTCGCGCACGCGCTCGGCGTACGCGCGGCTCGTGACCGCGCACGCGAAGGCCAAACAATACGAGCGCGTCATCGTCCCCGCGCGGCGCCGCGTCGTCGATCAAGCGATCCTCCACTACGACGCGATGCAGATGAGCGTCTTTCAGCTCCTCGCGCTCGAGCGCGAACAGCTCGCTTCGGAGCTCGCGGCGGTCGATGCGGTCTGCACGTATCGCATCGCGCAAGCGGCTTTCGACGCGCTGCTCACGGGCGGCGACACGAGCGACATGAGCGGAGGCGACTGAGATGGATCGACGAGACTTCTTCGTGCTCGGCGGAGCCGCCGCCGGGGTCGCACTGCTCGGACGTTTGGAAGACGCGGTCGCAGCGCCGTCCCCCGCTCCCATCGTCGCCCCCGGCGGCCAAGTCGCCGTCATCACGCCGAACGGCACGACGCTTCCGTGGCGCGTCGTCGATGGCGTGAAGGTGGGTCACCTCGTGGCCGGATCGTTCCAGCACGAGTTCACCCCCGGTCTTCGCGCCGAGTGCTGGGGCTACAACGGCCACACGCCCGGCCCCACGATCGAAGCCGTCGAAGGCGACCGGGTTCGCATCTACGTCACCAATCGTCTACCCGAGCCGACCACCGTGCACTGGCACGGCATGGTCGTACCGAACGGAATGGACGGCGTCGCTGGCTTGAATCAGAAGCCGATCCCCGCGGGCGAGACGTACGTCTACGAGTTCGTGCTGCGGCATCCGGGCACGTACATGTATCACTCGCACTTCGACGAGATGACGCAGATGGCGCTCGGGCTCGTCGGGATGTTCGTCGTTCACCCACGAGCGCCGCGCGGGCCACGTGTCGATCGCGACTTTGCCCTGATGACCCACGAGTGGAGCGTCAAGGTCGGCGCCCGGCGTCCCGATCCGAACGAGATGACCGACTTCAATGTCCTCACGTTCAACGGCAAGTCATACCCGGGAACCGAGCCGCTCCTGGTCGGCAAGGGCGAGCGCGTGCGCATCCGGCTCGGCAACTTGAGCGCCATGGAGCACCACCCGATTCACCTGCATGGCATGAGCTGCAAGGTGACGGCGACGGACGGAGGCTACATTCCCGAATCGGCGCAGCGTCCGGAGACCACCGTGTTGGTGCCGGTCGGTACCACGCGCGTGATCGAGCTCGTGCCGGAAGAGGCGGGCGACTGGGCGATGCACTGCCACATGACGCACCACGTGATGACGCAGATGGGTCATGGTTTGCCCCCGATGATCGGCACCGACACGACGAAGGTGGATGCCCGCTTGGCGCGCGTCGAGCCGCGCGCGATGACGATGGGCCAGGCGGGCATGGGTGGGATGGAGGGCATGGCCATGCCTATCCCATCGAACAGCGTCGCGATGCGCTCGTCCCCCGGGCCTTTCTCGGCCATCGGGATGGGCGGGATGTTCACCATCATCAAGGTGCGCGAACGCGTCGCCGAAGGCGACTCCAAAGCCTGGTACACGCACCCGGCGGGCACTGTCGCTGACAAGGCCACGAGCACCCAGCTGCAACGCGATGGGATCGATCCCAATCGACAGACCTAAGCAGGATCGACGGTCGGCGACTCACGCCGCGCCAGCACGCCGCCATCGAGAGTAGCGACGGGCGGTTCTACGTTCCGGTTTTGGCCAGGATGGCGTGAATCGTCTCGACTGCATTGGCGACTCCATCCTCGGCGCGCAGCCTCGTCGCGACGTTCTCGGCCGAGCGACGGTAGCTCTCCTCGGACATGACGCGCTGAATCGCGCCGGCTAGCCGCGGCGCGTCGAGAGCACGCCGCAGGATGGGCGGCGGACCCGCGCCGAGCGCCTGGACCCGGTAACCCCAGTAAGGCTGATCGCCGAAGAACGCCGTCACGACGGTCGGCTTGCCCGCCGCGAGGCCTGCCGTCACCGTGCCTGCGCCACCGTGGTGCACGACGGCACTGCACCGAGGAAAGAGCCATTCGTGCGGTGCGCTCTCCACGACGAGCACGTCGTCGCTTCGAGCAGCGCTCGCGATTCCTCCCCAGCCCGAGACGAGCACCGCTCTCTGCCCGGCGAGCGCGACGGCCTGCTGCGCCAGTCGCGCGAGGTCCTCGGGTGATCGGCCCGTCATGCTGCCGAAGCCGATGTAGACCGGCGGTGGGCCGGCGGCGAGGAAGTCGACGAGCTGCTTCGGAGCGGTCCACCCGGCGGTGGTGTCGAGCGTGCACGCCCCGGTCACGTGGAGATTCCCGGGCCACTCCTCGGGCGCATGCCCAACGTGAGAGCTGTACAAGTAGAGGAAGTGCGTGCCGTCCCGCATCATCTCGTTCCACGGGTTCGGCGTGCGAAAGGGCGTCAGCCCGAGCTGCCGACGGTGCTCGTCGTACGATTGGCGCCCGAGCTTCCACATGCCGCGAAGCGCCTGTTCGCCGAGCCACCGGCGAAGCCAGCCCCAGGGCGCACGCGGGAAGAACAGGCAATGCTCCCCGCTCGCCATCCCAGGCGCGAGGCCAATGCCGATCGCCGGCACGCCGCGTTTCTCGGCGCAGTCGTTGGCGCCTCGCGCGAGCGAGTGAAAGACGACGACGTCCGCATCGAGGACCGCCTCGTGGGCGTCGCGGATCCAATCGGCGAAGAGCGGCTCGAACACCTGGCGCGCGACGTCGAGGTAGCGGCGCAAGCTGTCGCCGGACTCGATGAACTCCCGTCCGAGATCGGACTCGAGGACGTTCTTGATGCTGCCCCCGATGGGCCGAAAGCCGAGGCCGTGCTCCGTCACGAAAGAGGCGTAGTCCTCGTGCGTGGCGAGGGTCACGCGATGGCCCTCGCGCGCGAGTCCCTTGCCGAGCGCGATGAAGGGCTGCACGTCCCCGCGCGTCCCGACCGTGACCATCACGACATGCATCGTCCGAACGTATCGCACGTGTTGAAATCACGCATCTGGGTGGAGAGCACGCTCGGGCGAGAAACGACTTTCTGCTTCACGGTCCCGACGACGCGAACGTGAGGGCACCCGCGATGCAACGCCAAGTGCCCTTGAAGGAAGATCGAGCCATGCGTTCAGGCTCCGCAGCACAAAAAAAACAAGCGTTCGTTTTTTTTAGTTGACCCGTCGCGCGGCCGCGCCGAAGCTCTGCGTTGATGGTGGTACGAGCGAAGAAGAGGCGCCCGGACGCGGCGCGCATCCTCGATTCGGCGGGACGCGAGCTCGCGCGGCGCGGGTACGCGGCGACGTCGCTCCGCCAACTCATGGCGGCCTCGGGCGTGTCGACGACCGCGTTCTACGCGCGCTTCGCGTCGAAGGAGGACGTGCTCCACGCGCTCGTTCGCCGTCTGCTCGACGAGCTCGACACACGCGCCCGCGAGGAGCTGCCACGCGCGAAGAGCCTCGAAGACGGGTTTCGACGCGGCGTGAACGTCCTCGCCTCCGTGCTCGGCCCGCAGCGAGAGCTGGTCCGTCTCGTGCTGGGCCAAGCCGCGGGGAGCGCCGACGTGAACGCGGCGCTCGGCGAACGGTACGAGGCGCTGGCCGCGCTGCTCGCGGCGCAGATCGAGCTGCTCGGACGACGATCGACCGAGGCCCGTGCCATCGCGTGGAGCCTCGTGGGCGCGCTCCACATGCAGATCCTCCGCTGGGCGGTCTTCGATCAGATCGACACGAAGGCCCTCGTCCCGGCGCTCGAGGCCGTCGCCGAGACGCACCTGCCGGCGCTTCGCGCGCAACGAAAGAAGTCGAGGTCGTCATGATCGCGTCGTGCCGCACCGTGCTCGCCTCGTTCGTGCTCGCTTGCACCGCGTGCTCCGACGCAGCGCTCGATCCCATGCCGGACGCCGACGTCGTCGAAGACGCCGGCGTCGTGGGCGCCCCCGCGACGGTCGACGCCGCCGGGGACGCGCCCGCGGCAGACGGAGCACCGGAGGGCGCGCCGCACGAGGCGGGAACGCCCGGCACGCTGGACACGACGATCGTCACGCAGATCGTCGAGCCCGAGGGCGGCGGCAAGGACGACTCCGGCAACTCGTTCACCGACAAGAATTATTGGAACTTCTGCATGCCCGGCGCGGCGACCGTCGCGCTCTACTACTTCTTGCCGAAGGACGTCACCAGTTGGCCCGCAGGCAACTTCAAAGAGCCGATGAACGCGCCGAGCACGATCCCGTCCGCGGGCACGTACTGGAAATCGAGCGACAGCGTGAACGGCTACACGACGAAGGGCCGCGCGTACTTGATGCACCTCGCCGAGCAGGTGAAGCCGCCTTCGTTCGGCACCGCGGGCCTCGTCGACTTCTCGTCGTACCCGACCACCGGCGCGAACCTCGTCGACGTGCGAGACGTCCTCAACTGGGAGGCGTCGGGACACGCGCAGAATTGGTCGACATATTTCTACTCGGTCGTCTACGCGAAGGGGCTCACGCTGACGAAGCTGCACGACGACGTGAAGAAGACGATCGACGGTGGGCACGCGGTGGTCGTCGCGGCGGACACGGGTTACTTGCCCAACTGGTCGCGCAGCTTGAGCCACGCGATCACGATCGTCGGCTACGACGACGTGAAGGCGACGTTCCACTACACCGACACGTGCGGCGTGCACTGCAATGGGTCTTCGAAGGCGAAGAACGGCGGGCTGTGGACGATCGCGCAGAAGACGATGCTCGACGCCGTCGTCGCGGACGGAGGCGGCTACGTGAAGTGAGGTGACGGGCGATCACTTCCGAGTCTTGACGGGAAGAAGCTCGCCGCCGCGATGATTGGAGCCAGTTCTGGAACGGTATGTCCATGAACGACACCATGGAACGACAAATAGGAGTCTGTTGTGCATCATTCCGATAGGCATCTACGGGCGATCGCTGCATGAGCCTCGCAAGAGCCATGGGGCGGCCGCTTTTTCCGTACGCCAGCATGAGTAATCTGTATTTCAGTCGTGAAATCGAAGCGTACCTCGGCCCGGTGAAGACCCAGAAAGCACCGTTCCAGAAGGCAAAGGTCCACGTGGAGCCGCCGGTGCCGACGCCCGTCGAGAGCTGCGTCGACGAAGACTGCCGCGTTCGTGGGGCTGGGCTCGGTGCGGTACGAGCCCGTCGCGAACCTACAGAGGCCCTGGAGTCTGACGGAACCCGCTGCGAGAAAGTTCACCGACCCAGCCATCATGTGATGTAACAGTGGCTACGTTCAATTGGCGGGGATTACCGATCTTGACTGAGATGGAGCGCTCCGTTCACGCGTCCTTCCGCTTCATCGCGCGGTCGAGGAGTAGCGCGACGGCTAGGCCGGGCGAGCTTCCGTCGCCATGAACGCAGGCGATCACCCGGCGGACGGCGCGCGCGCCCGCGAGAGCATCCCCGCGATCGCGATCCTCGTCGTCTTCGTGGCGTGGTCGATCCTCTGGAACGTGATCGGCTCGTTCACGTTCGGCTGGGGGCCGCTCACGTTCGCGTGCATCGCTGGCACCGTCGTGTCGTGCGAAATGTCGCCGGCGATCGCCAGGCGGCTCGCGCCACGCGTGCGCGTCTCGGCGCGCGTCGCGGCCATCGTGTTCGCCTTCGTGACGCTCGCATGGATGGTCTGGCACGGCGTGACGCTGTCGCGCGCGCTCGGTTCGGGCCGGATGGTCGACGTGGGGCTCAACACCCTCGAAGCGGGCCGCCGTTTCTTCGACCTTCAGGGCAACCCGTACGCCACGCGCTGTCAGCTCCTCGGAGTCGCGGGCGCGCCGCACGTGACCTACCGCGGCGGCAACACGCTCATGTTCGGCGTGCCCTACTACTACGGATATCCGTACTACCCGGTTCAGTTCCTCGTGTACGAGCCGGCGCGCATCTTGATACCGGGCATCGACGGCTTGCGATGGGCGAACGTCGCGTTCCTCGTCTCGGGGATGGGCGGCGCGTTCTGGCTCGCCGCGCGACTTGCGCCGCGCACGCGAAGTCTCGCCGCAGGCTCGCTCGCCGTCTCGCTCACGGTCGGCATCTGGGCTCTCGGCTTCGGGCTCTTTCGCGCCGGCCTCACCGACTTCGCGATCGCAGTGCTCGTCGTGTACGGATTTTTGGCGATGACGTACGAGCGGCACGCGACGGCCGGAGCTCTCTTCGCGCTCGCCTTGGGATGCAAGCTGCTCCCGGGCGCTCTGCTCGTCCCCATCGTCGGCGTCTGGTATGTGCGGCACGCCACTCGCCAAGCGCGATGGCGATGCGGCGTTGCGGCCGTGGTCACCTTGCTCGTCACGGTCGTTCCGTTCGTCGTGTGGAACCCGGCGGCGTTTCTCTCGGCGACCACGCTCTACTATCTGACCAAGCACGCGGCCGGCGACGATACGTCGCTCTACTGGTTCGTGCCGTCCTTCTTGCGGCTCCCGTTCTTGATGCTGGGGCTCGCGATCGTCGTGACGATGGTCGCGCGTCGCTTGCGCCCGCGCGCGCCGCTCTCCATCGTCGACCTGGTCGCGCTGGCGTTCACGAGCAGCATGGTCGTCACCGCCTTCAACAAGATGATCCACCTCAACTACTTCTGGGCGGTGTTGCCGCTCGGCGCGGTGGCCGTCGCGGTGCGCCTCTGCGCGAGCGACCGGGAAGGGGAGTCGGCCGGAAGGCTCAGGGCGCCTTGCGAAGCCTGACGACGCTCCCGTCGCGATGGGACAGGTCGCCCGTGCCGCCGTTGGTCCAATAGACGGCCGTCGCGTCCACTGCGATGGCGAGGGGGAACGCTTGGTCGTTCGCGAGCGCCGTGGGCTGCGCGCAGCCCGTGACGGGACACGACATGATCGTCCCGTCCGTCGCGTCGGTCCAGTAGACGCTCGTCCCGTCCGTCGCGATCGCGCGAAAGTGATCGCTCGCGAGTCCGGAGACGAGCACCTCGGGAGAGTCACCCGGGCATCCACCGAGCGGGCAGCGCGCGATCGTAGCGCCGGTGCTCGGGTCGCCGAAGCGGTTTGCCCAGTAGACGAACGCGCCGTCGGCCGCGAGCCCGCCCACGGGCGGCGAGCCCTTCGCGAGCTTCGTCGGCGCGTCGCAGCCGGCCTTCGGGCACGTCATGACCCCGTCGAAATACGTCCAGTAGACGCTGTCGCCGCCGACGACGAGGCTCTCGAACAGCCAAGAGCCGCCCACGGAGACCGTGGCGTTCGCCTGCGGCGCGCCGACCGCCCAGCTCATGATGGTCGAGGGCTCGACGTTGTAGTTCGTCCAGTAGACGTGATCGCCGTCGGCCGCGAGCCCGCCGGGCGACTGGAGCGACGCGATCACCGTCGCGTGCCCGTTGCACCCGTGGATCGAGCAGTTCGAGACCTTGTCGGCGCCGCTGAAGTAGACGTCGTGCGCGTCCACGGCCATCGACGGCGTGCCGTAATCGGGGTCGTTGTCGCCTTCGTCTTCCCAGTCGAGGCCGGAGACCAGCGTCGCGGGCGTGTCGCGGCAGCCGCACAGACCGCATCGCTGCACGGAGCCGTCGTGGCTGCCGAATCTCCCGGTTGCCCAGTAGACGCTCGTCGCATCGACGACGAGCGCGCTCGGCGCGTCGACCTCGGACGCGAGCACGATGATTCCGTCGCTCGCCGGCGCGCTCGCGCACGCCTCGTCGTGCGCGTCGATGGGCGCGTCGAGCTCGGTGCGCGAGCCGCACCCGATCAGCGCGAGCGAGACCAGGACCGGCCGGAGGATCTCCATGCATCCATCATGGAGGGCGCGCGTCGCTGGCCCATGTGCCGGAAGTCACACGCGTCGTGCGCAACCAATTACGTCGCGCCGGCGAACGGATAGTCGGTGTACCCGACCGGCCCCGGCGTGTACCAGGTCGCGCGATCGTCGGGCGTGAGCGCGATCCCCTCGGCGAGTCGCCGCGGCAGATCCGGGTTCGCGAGGAAGGTGCGGCCGAAGGAGATCGCGTCGCACACGCCGGAGTCGAGCACGGCCTGCGCCGTGTCGCGCCGGTAGTCGGAATTGAGCACCAGCGGCGAGCGAAAGACCGCGCGGATCTTGGGGGCCACCGCCGGTCGATCCGACCTCCCGAACGTGCCTTGCGGCCCCGGCTCGCGAAGCTCGAGGAACGCGAGGTCGTAGCCGGAGAGCATGCGCGCCGCTGCGGTGAACAGAGTGTCCTGGTCGCTGTCGTCCGCTCCTTGCGATTCGCCGTTCGGCGAGAGGCGCACCGCCGTCCTGTCGTTCCCGACGACGCCGATCACGCCCTCGGTCACCTCGCGGAGCAAGCGGATGCGGTGGTCCACCGGCCCGCCGTACGCGTCGGTTCGCTTGTTCGTTCCGTCGCGCAGGAACTGATCGATCAAGTATCCGTTGGCGGCGTGGATCTGG
The DNA here is from genome assembly GCA_035470765.1 of Polyangiaceae bacterium. GTDB lineage: Bacteria > Myxococcota_A > Polyangia > Polyangiales > Polyangiaceae > DASXHD01. The sequence continues at coordinate 28,839 of DATIQP010000397.1, forward strand.
ACGCCGTCGAACCCTGCGCGGAGCGCGTTCTCGGCGGCGCGGCGGTAGTCGTCGACGACGCGAGGGATCTCGTCGAGGGCGAGCGGCCGCGCCTCGGCGTAAGGCATCTTCCCGTCGTACGTGTACGCCTTGAAGGGGGCGGTGGTCGCCGACGCCGAGACAGGCGGCGCGCCGTCGAGGTAGCTGGGGTGGACGAGGCGGCCCATGTGCCAGAGCTGCGCGAAGAAGAGCCCGCCCGCGTCATGCACCGCCGCGGTGACCGGCTTCCATCCCTCGACGTGCGCCGCCGCCCACAGACCCGGCGCAAAGGGCCACCCGAGCCCCTCGCGGCTGATGCCGGTCGCCTCCGACAGGATCAGCCCCGCCTGCGCGCGCTGCGAGTAGTACGTCGCCATCAGCGGGGTCGGCACGTGCTCGCGTGTCGCGCGACCGCGCGTGAGCGGCGCCATCAGGATGCGGTTCTTGGCCTCGTAGCGGCCCAG
>DATIQP010000398.1:0-2950 GCA_035470765.1 Polyangiaceae bacterium
ATCAAGGAGCTCGAAGACTGGAAGTCGGTGGACGCGGACGGGCGGGTCGCCATCATCCAGCGGCTCTTCGATCTGAATCGCCGTTCCCTGGAGTTCCTCGCCAGCCAGGGGCCGCTCTCGAGCTCGAGACCCAAGATGATGAGCAGCCCGTCGTTGCTGCTCGAAGCCGACGCGGACGACGCGAGCCTCGTAGCAGGCCGACGCAAGGCGTGACGGAGGTCCCATGAGCACGGCGAACAAGGCGCAAGAGTTGGTCGAGCGGTTCCTGGGCGCTTGGAACGCGCAGGACGTGGACCGGGTCCTCGGGTGCTACACGGACGACGTCAGGTATCGCGACCCCAACACGCGCGGCGACGTGGAGGGCGCGGCGGCGATGCGCAAGTACCTGTCCAAGCTCTTTGGAAAGTGGCGGATGACGTGGACCCACCGCGAGTCGTTCCCTCTGGCCGGCGAGGACGGTTACGCGTTCTTGTGGCACGCGACCTTCCAGAAGCCGGAGGGCGGGCTCGTCGTCGAGGCCGACGGGATGGATCTGGTCGTGATGCGGGGGGACCGCATCGCACGCAACGAGGTCTATTTCGATCGCGCCGTGCTCGCTCCGTTCATGAACGTGGGGTGAGTCGCGGTGGCCCGAAAGCCGGCGACCATCGAAGAGTATCTCTCCACCGTGACCGGCGAGAGACGCGCCGCGCTCGACGAGCTGCGCACGACGATTCGCTCGATCGTTCCCGTGGCAGAGGAGTGCATCAGCTATGGCATTCCTGCGTTTCGTCTCGACGGGGCGATCGTCGCGGGGTTCTGCGCGACCAAGAAGGGATGTTCGTATTTCCCGTTCAGCGGGTCGACGCTCCGAACCCTATCCGCGGATCTCGCGGCCTACGACATGACCAAGTCCGCGCTGCATTTCGATCCCGAGGAGCGCTTGCCGGCGAGCCTCGTCCGCAAGCTGATCAAGGCACGCATCGCCGAGATCAAGGAAAAGCGCTAATCGAAGCGGTGGCCGCCCGGACCCGTCGAGCTCCCGCCTCCGCGTCTGCCACCGCCTCCGTCTCCGCGTCTGCCTCCGCCTCCGCGCCAACTCCGCCGCAGGCCGGCGCCGCGCAGACGGCGCGTGCCGTCGTGCAGCGCGCGCCGGGCGCGCCACGCTCGCGCTCGTGCTCGCCGTTGCGAGGAGCGCGGTGGTTACGTTGACGTCATGGTGCCGGTCCGGAAGACGAGCGCAGCCTTCGGCGTGCTCGCTCCCTTCGCCCTGTGCGCCTTGCTCACCGTGGCCGCGACCGCCTTCGTCGGGTTCTCGGAGCGCGAGGCCGAGCGCGGCCGCTTCGCCAACGCGGCGAACGCGACCCGCGACCTGATCGAAGTGCGCATGGCGAGCTACGAAGGGCTCTTGCGTGGCTCCGCGGGGCTTTTGTCGCAATTCGAGCCCGTGACCGTCGAGGGCTTTCGGATCTTCGCCGACGAGCTGAAGCTGAGCGAGAAGTATCCGGGCACGATGGGCGTCGGCTACAGCGTCCGCTTCGGCGCAGTCAGCGCTTCGGAGGCGACGGCCCGCGCGCGCGCCGCGGGGTGGACCGATGTGAACGTCCGCCCCGAGACGCCGCGCGACGAGGTCCACGCCATCGTGCTCATCGAGCCGCGCAGCGAACGCAACCTCGTGGTGCTCGGCTACGACATGTACACCGAGCCGACGCGCCGTGAGGCCATGGACCGAGCCCGCGACCAGGGTGATCTCGCGCTGAGTGGCAAGGTCACCCTCCTCCAGGAAATCGGACCAGAGAAGCAGCCCGGCTTCCTGCTCTACCTGCCCGTGTACGCGGGCGGGGTCGTCCCGCCCTCGGTGGAGGAGCGCCGCGCGAAGCTGAAGGCGTACGTCTACGCGCCGTTGCGTGCCGGCGACCTCTTCGAAGGGATCTTCGGGAGCGAGAAGCCCACCCTCTCCTTCGAGCTCTACGACGGCGAAGACCCCTCCGCCGCGACGCTGCTCTACGCTCTCGCGTCGCCGGACGCCCACGACGAGGTGAACGTCCAGAGGATCGAGATCGCCGGCCACGTCTGGACCGCGCGCTTCATGGGCAGCAGCGCCACGCACGCGTTCCCGCGTACGCTCGGCGTGGCTGCGTTCGGCGCGCTGCTCAGCCTCGTCGTCCTCGTCGTGACGCGAGGGAGGGAGAGGGCTCGCAACCGCGAGGCCCGCGCCAAAGCCTCGGCGGAGGCGAGCGAGGAGATGCTCCGTTTCACCGAGCTGTTCGTCGGGATCCTCGGGCACGATCTCCGCAGCCCGCTCGGAGCCATCTCGCTCGGATGCGACGTGCTGAAGAAGGAGGTGGGCGGGAACGAGAAGGCCACGAGGATCGTCGCGCGCATCCTCGCGAGCAGCCGGCGGATGGCGCGGATGATCGATCAGATCCTCGACCTGACCCGCTCCCGCCTCGGCGGCGGTCTCCCGGTGGTCCCGAAGCCGACCGATCTCGGCGTGGTCGTGAAGGACGTCGTCGGCGAGATCGCCGAGGCGAAGCCCGAGTGCCGCGTCGACCTCGACGTCTCGGGCGATCTGCACGGTGACTGGGACCCCGATCGCCTCGCCCAGGTCTTCTCGAACCTCGTCGGGAACGCGGTAGCCCACAGCCAGGGGGCTCCGGTCCGGGTCGAGCTCCGCGGATCGGAGCCCGAGCGCGTCGTCCTGAAGGTGCACAACGCGGGCGTCATCCCGCCGGAGCTCCGGCCCGTGTTGTTCGAGCCGTTCCGGGGGGGCGCACGGCAGGGCCGCGTATCATCCGGGCTCGGGCTCGGCCTCTACATCACGCGCAGCATCGTCGAGGGCCACGAGGGCACCGTCGAGGTCGAATCCGCGGAGGGGCAGGGAACGACCTTCACGGTCGTGCTGCCGCGACGGGGACCGGTGAGCACCCCGCGCGCCGGATCCCTGGCCCGCCGACCCATCGGACGCTCC
>DATIQP010000399.1:0-11948 GCA_035470765.1 Polyangiaceae bacterium
CGATCGCACGCACAGCTACCGCGTCGTGCTGGTCGTGCTCGCCACGCTGGGGCTGCCCGGTGCCGCGATCTGGATGGCCTGGCCGATGCGTCGGTCCGCGTCCAGGTAGCGCGCGGATTCGTTCACGGTGCTCAGCGGTCGAGCGAGGCGCGCGCCTGCCGCGCCTCGAGCGCGAAGAGATAACACTCGAACGCCTCGCGCGAGCCGACGGGCTCCTTGCGTCGCGCCTTGCGGACCGCGGTCCGGAAGGCGAGGTAACGGGGTCCCGGAAGGCCGAGCAGCATGACGACGACCGCCGGATCGCGGGGCGCCTCGAGGGTGCCCGCGATCGAAGCGCCAGAGGCCAGCACGCGGGCGACGAGGACGTCGCACGCCAGGATCGCCCCGCCGTAGTCGCCCTCGCCCAGGGAAGCCTCGACGCGCCGCACGGCGATGCGCTCGTCCTGCGGCCACAGCTCGGCGAAGCTCAACGACCCCGGCAACGCGGGCGGCGGCGGCGACACGGTGGCGGCCATCTCGGGCGCGCTCGACGTCCGCTTGAACGATGCCTCCACCTGGAAATCGCGCGTGGGAGGAAGCGGCGACACCGCAGGCATCGGGCCTCTGGACGAGGGCGGCGGCGCGTCGACGACGGGCGCGACCTTCGGGCTCGACGTAGGCGCCGGCGAGACCCGCGTCTGCGACGAGGACGAGGTCCGCTTCGGCGCCGGCGGCGATCGCGGTCCCACCTCCGGCGCGGGTGACGACTCCGCGAGCTCGCGCACGGCCTCCTCGATGCCGAGCTCGTCGGCGTCGAGGCTCACGCTCGACGTCGCCTCGTTGTGCGGCATCGACGAGCGATAGTTCTCCATGACGAGGCGCGTGATCTTTTCGAGTCCTTCGAAGACGCCGACCCCGCGCGGAGCGACCGTCGCCGTCGTGGGCGCGGCGAACAGGTTGAACCGCCGGTCGAGCTCGCCCTCCGAGACGACCTCCTCGATGTCGCGCTTGTTCCAGTGAAAGGTATGCGGGATCTGCGACAGGCTGCGGCCGTGCTCCGCCAGGTTGCCGCTGAGGTCCTCGACGGATTCCTGGTTGGCGTCCATGCGCGCGGGCTGCGAGTCGGCCACGAAGACGATGCCGTCGGCGCCCGTCAAGACGAGCTTGCGCGTGGCGCTGAAGTAGACCTGACCTGGAACGGTGAACAGCTGCAGCCTCACGTTGAGGTTGCGGATGCGTGGTACGCGCACCGGGAGGAAGTCGAAGTAGAGCGTGCGCTCCGTCGGCGTCGCGAGGGAGACGAGCTTGCCGCGGTGCTCCGGCTTCGTCCGTTCGTGGATGGCCTGCAGCGTCGTCGTCTTGCCGCCGAGCCCCGGCCCGTAGAACACGATCTTGAAGACGAGCTCGCGTGTGAGGGGGTTCAGAGCGGCCATGAGCAGATGGGGCCCGACACGGCCCCGACAGCGTGTCCTAGAATGGGCCCCCTCGCGGCGTTTGCCTACGAATTTTTGGCGGTCCCCGCGCAACAGCGGACAGGCGGGACGTATGATAGACATCCTCCCCTCCCCATGGGTTACGTCGATCTGCACTGCCACTGGGTCCCCGCCATCGACGACGGTGCGCGGACGCCGGAGCAGAGCGTCGACATGCTCAGGCGCCTGCAGAAGGCGGGTTTCTCGACGGTGGTGGCGACGCCGCACATGCGGCCCGGCATGTTCGACAACGACCGGCCCGCGCTCGAGCGCGCCTACGCCGGCATCGTCTCCGCGCTTCCGGCAGGGCTGCCCGAGGTCCACCTCGCGAGCGAGCACTGGTTCGACGACGTGGTCTTCAGGCGGCTCATGGGCGGCCACGGGCTGCCCTACCCCCATCCGGAGGCCGGATCGCCCCACCGCGCCGTGCTCATCGAGCTCTCTCCGGCTCAGTTCCCCATCGCCCTCCCCGCGCGCCTGGGCGACCTGCGCCGCCACGGGCTGCGCCCCGTCATCGCCCACCCCGAGCGCTACCAGCCTGCCTGGAAGGACACCGAGGCGCTCCAGCCGCTGCTGGACGCGGGGGCGTGCCTGCTGCTCGACGTCTGCTCGCTCACCGGCAAGTATGGGAGCCAGCCGCAGCGGACGGCAGAGAAGCTGCTCGACGAGGACGCCTACGAGGCCGCGTGCAGCGACGCCCACCGCCCGGACGACGCCGACGAGGCCGGGCGCGCGATCACGCGGTTGGGCAAGCTCGTGGGGAGGGACGAAACGGAGCGACTCTTGAGTGACGGACCGAAGGGCATCCTTCGAGGAGAGTGGAGTTGAAGGACGACACCCGCAACGCGACGCGCACCCACGCCAGCGGGGCGAAAGCTCGGATCGTTCGGCTCTAGCGAGTCAGCGTGCTATAGAGCGCGGCGCCGTCTTCCCGATGACCATCGAAGCAGCCGTGTCCAGCGATCCCCCCCGGCCGAAAGAGCAAGGCTTCTTCCGGCGCCACATGGGGCGTTTCATCGCCTCGGGCATCATCACCGTCTGCGTGATCTGGGCGCTGCGCCACTCCGGGCTCGAGCTCGTGCCGAGCTGGAAGAGCTTCGCCCACGTCCGCTGGTGGACCGTGGGCGCCTATACGATCTTCGTCGCAGGGATGACCTACTTCCGCAGCACCCGCTGGCGGTTCCTCGTGCGCAAGGTTGCGCCACACGTCCCGACGACGCGCCTGCTCGCGATCTCGCTCGTCGGCTTCGGCGCGATCCTGCTGTTGCCGTTCCGCCTCGGCGAGTTCGTCCGCCCTGCGATGCTGCGCGAGAAGGACAAGGTTTCCTTCGCCGCGGCCACCGGGAGCGTGATCGGGGAGCGCGTCGTCGACGCGCTCTATCTCAGCCTCGTGCTCGCCATCGCGCTGATCACCGTGCCGACCATCCAGCCGCTGCCGGTGCGGGTCGTCGGCGTCCCCGTGACGGTGGCGCAGGTCCGCGGGTACGCCTTCGTCACGCTCGCCGTCTTCGCGACCGTCTTCGCCATCATGGCGATCTACTTCTTCGCGCGCGGCTTCGCCCACCGGCTCACCCTCGCCGTCGTTGGGCGCATATCGCGCCCGCTCGGAGAGAGGCTGGCCCACGAAGCGGAGCGCGTGACCGACGGCTTACACTTCTTGCGCAGCGGCCGTGATGCCGCCGGCTTCATGTTCGAGACCACGCTCTACTGGGGGCTCAACGCCCTCGGCATGTGGTTCTTGGCGTGGGGTTGCGGCATCACGCACGCGGACGGGAGCCTGCCGACCTTCGGCGAGGCCTGCGCGATGATGGGCATGCTCGGCGTGACCATCCTGATCCCAGGGCCGCCTGGGATGCTCGGCATCTTCCAGGCAGGGATGTTCTGCGGCATGACGATGTACTACCCGACCGCGCTGGTCCAGGAGCGCGGCGCGGTCTACGCGTGCCTCGTCTTCGTGGTGCAGATCGCGTGGACCTTTCTCGCCGCCCTCTGGGCGCTCACGTCGGGCCACACGAGCCTCAGGGCGCTCGCCGACGCCGAGATCCATCACGACTGAGCCTTCGGCCGAGGGCCGCGTCTCTCAGTCCGCGCCGGCGTCTTGGGGCGGTTCGGGCGGGCGCGGGGCACGGGCCGGCGGGTCGCCGTACTCCTGGCGCATCTTGCGGGCCAGCGAGTCGACGAGCACCTGCTCGTGGTAGCGCGGCATCTGCGGCAGCTGCACCACGACCTCGATCGGCGACTCCGGATCCTTCGCTCGAACGAGCTCGATGGAACCGGGCGACGCGCCGTGGGCCTCGGGCGACCGATACTCGAAGAGAAGGTACCCGTTCTGCTCGTCCTTCTCCGTCACCTTGAACCCGAGGTCGACGCGCACCAGGCGCAGCGCCGCGTTCCACGTCCGCTCGTAGCCGTAGGCCGAGTCGTAGCTCGAACGAGCCGAAGCGTCGTGCCCGACCGTGACGATGGCCGCCGCGACGGCCAGCCCGCACACGACCCCGGTCATCGGCGCCGACAGACCCCACACGAGCGCGCCCAGGCTGCCCTTGTTGCGCATCCCCGACGCTTATCGAAGCGCCGGGAGGTGGGCCAAGTTTGTGAAGCGAGGACCGTCAGCTCCCGGCGAGGACCTCTCCGGCAGCCGCCGACCGGGCCACGGGCGCCGGGCGGACGCTCGTGCCGGGGTCCGCGCAGCAGCGGAAGCCGATCTGGTAGAAGGCGAAGTTCTCGTCGTGGGCGATCGTCATGGGCCGGCAGCGGTCTCGCACCGGGCCCCAGTAACCGCCCTTGAGCCCGCTCTTGTACGGGCGGCCGCTCGGGTTGACGACCCACTCGTCCACGTTGCCCGTCATGTCGTACACGCCGAACGGGCTCACGCACGCGTCGTGGGCGCCGGAGGGGTCGCGCTGGTCCAGGCGAGCGACCTCCGCGTCGCGCGTGCGCGGATCGGCGAGCTTGCGCTCGTCCGGTTCAGGGTGCGGGCGATCGATGTTGCACGCGTCGGGGCTGCGCGCGTACCCGTACGGATAAGGCAGCCTCTCCGAGCCCTCGCAGGCGAGCGTCCACTCCTGCTCACCGCAGAGGCGCTTTCCCTGGATCGAGCAGGCCTCACGCGCCTGGTTCCACGACACCATGACCGCGGGTTTCGTGCCTGGCGAGTTGGGATACTCGTACCGGTCGATGCAGAAGTGCTTGTGGCTCGTCCGCATCCCGCAGTCGCCCGTCGGGGCGAACTCGGCGCAGCGCATCATCGTGTCCGGATCCAGCCATCGCAGGCACTTCTGCTCGACGGACGGGCAGTAGTCGCCCTGCACCTCGACCATGCCGTTCGGACACGTGCTCGCTCCGCGCATGCCGGGCGCCGGGGTCGGCGTCAACCCCTCGATGTCCGCGAGATCGAGCGCGGGGGGCGGCGCCTGCGTCTGCGTCTTCAGCCCGGCCCCGGTCGGCGCGTCGGGAGCGCCCCCAATTCCCAGGACGAGACCAAGCCCTCCGAGCAGTCCGACGGAGAACGCTTTGGTCAACCACGATGCGCTAGTAGGTGGCACGGCTCAAACCCACAAACCCAGTTGCAAATGGCTCGCCATCGCCCGGCGCGCGGAGATGCCGGCGAAACGAAGTTCGCTGCGTTCGATCCTTCACGGAACGACTGCGCAGCGACGCGAATTTCAGTCAAGGAGGAAGGCGGCCGGGCACCCGAAAACCACGGGGGGAACGCGGTCTTGGCGACGCTCCGGCGGCCACACCTCGAAGCCTAGGATGCGGGCGGTCGCCGCGCAAAGTTTCTGGACCAGAATTCCGGAAACAACCGCGACTGACTTTCGCGTTTGAGTGGAATTCGAGCGACCGTCGGCATAGGCCTCTTCGCGCGTGGTTTGCTTCGCGCTACGCAGCGCGTTCACGGTCTCGCGACACCGCTGTCAGTGTGCGGCGCGGTGCGGCGGCACATGAGGGAGGTGGCCGCGCCGATGTCGACCGAAGGCTCGTCGAGCGATTCGTCTTCCTGTTCACAGCCGAAGGCGCACTCGTTCACGGCCACGCCCTCCGACCCTGGCGGGCAAGCGAAGACCGTCCCGCGGTGACAGAGAAAGCGCGCGTCGGCCGGGCACTTCATGGCCTCGACCGTGGGCGGCGGCGGGCTGGCGAAGCCGGTCGCGGGTGCCCGGCAGAACGCCCGGGGGTCGAGCGGCTCGCGGGCGAGCTCCACCTGCTCGGCCGCGCAGCCCGCGTCGCAGCTCAGCACGCGGCGCCAGCTGCAAGGACACGTCGGGCACGCCGAGCGACCCTCGGCCACCTCGACGGCACCTCCCACGCAGCGACCCATTCCCGTCGGACAGTCCTGCGGCGAGGCCACGGCCGAGCCGAGGGTCGTGTCGGCCTCCACCATCCGGCGCAGACAGCCGCGCTCGCAGCCCGCGGCGCCAGCCGCCGAGCAGGCGACCATGGACAACGCTAGGTACATTGGCGATGCTCGGGTCACCATCATGGAGAAGGAACGCATCCAGTCTTTCGAGGAGTTCTGGCCTTACTACGTGGGCGAGCACTCGAAGAAGGCAACCCGCATCTTCCACTTCGCCGGCACGACGTTCGCGGTAGGGGCGGTCGCCGCCGGGGTGCTCCTGCGCAAGAAATGGCTCTTCGCGCTCGCTCCGCTGGCGGGCTACGGCCCGGCTTGGTTTTCCCACTTCTTCATCGAGAAGAACAAGCCCGCCACGTTCGACTACCCGGCCTGGTCCCTGATGGCGGATTTCGTGATGTGGTCGAAGATGCTGCGCGGCACCATGGACGAAGAAGTCGAGCGCGTGATGGCGGCCCGGGCGGCGAGCGAGTCGGGGGCGCCCCACCAGGCGGTCGGCGCCAACTGACGCTGGCTCGCCGAGGGTAGACACCGTCCGAGTTTCGAGGCGATGCTTCCTCCGCCGCGCCGCTGGTGCGGACAGGGAGGATGCGATGGGGTTTCTCGATTCGCTCAAGAATCTGTTCGGCGGTGCGGCCAAGGCCGCGCAAGACGCCGCACAGGCAGTCCAACAGCAGGGGCAACCTCAGCCGGCACAAACAGCGGCCGCTCCACGGCCGCAAGCTGCCGCAGCCGCGGCGGCGCCGGCGGAGCACCAGGAAGAAGAGCCCGCCCACGACGACGGTGAGGGCCGCGACTACGCCCTCGAGGCGAAGGACGACTCCGCGGGTTTTGACCTCCTCGGCGATCTCCCGGGCTACTACACGGGTGAGTTCCGCATCGAGCAGGCCTGGGACGACGAGGCGCAGCGCGGCCAGCTCTTTGCAGAATACAAGATTCGCAACGTGCAGCACTTCTACCAGGTGAAGGCCACGGTCGAGCGCTTCATCCAGAGCCCGCAGGCGCGCGCGAAGTACGGCGACGTCGGCGACATCATGCACGTCAAGATGAAGGCGACGCAGGACTACATGATGAAGGGCATGCAGGCGCAGATGGCGCCGGGCGGCAAGCTCGCCGGCGAGGTCGAGCCGGTCGAGGGCGTCTCGCTCGAGCAGTGGGCCGAGCAGCAGGTGCGCGTCGCGAGCGGCGGCACCGTCGACGAGGTGTGCAGGGCGCTCGGCTGCGACAAGGCCAAGTGGGATCGCGTCAGCGCCGAGTGGAACGCGCGTATGAGCCGCGACACGACGGCGACGATCGCCACGGCCTACGGCAACGCCTTCACCAAGGCGCAGGCCAAGCCGGGCGTGAGCGGCAGCAAGTACGCCGCGGCGGCGCAGAGCCCGGGCAAGGGCGCGCTGCCGATCCCGCTCGAACGCTACGTCGAGATCATGGAGGCGCAGAACGCCCTCACCGCGCAGGGCCAGGACGCGCAGGCGGTGCTGAAGAAGCTCGGCCTCTCGGTGATGGACTGGAGCAACCTCGGCGCGTGGTTCAGCGCGTACATCAGCGAGAACGCGCTCCGCAACGACGGCGCCATCCACAAGGAGTTCACGCGCCTCCAGGAGAAGTACAAGGCGAAGTACGCGACGGCCAAGTCCGACGCGGACATCTCCTTCTGAGCCACCGTCCATGAGCGCGCTGCAGCCGCATTTGCGGGGCCTCGCCTCGTGGATCGAAGAGCAGTCGGCGCGCGTGCTCGAAGTGGGCAGCACGTGCGCCCTCGGAGGGGACGCGGCGTGGGACGCCGTGCTCGGTGAGCTGGGCATCACGCCGCTCTCCGCCGAAGAGCGGCGCAGGCACATCGTCGAAGGCCCCAAGCGTTCGCGTGGGGCCTCTCCGATCGAGGTGCGATGGGCGATCGACGCGATCCGCGAACGCGCCAGGACGGCGCTCCGTCCGATGGACTTGCGGTCCGAGACGGCGCGAGAGAACGACCTCGTCCGGCAGATCGAGCGGCGCCTCTACTCGCTCGTCGACGAGGTCACCCGCGAGCACATCCAGCGCGTCTCGCCGCCCGCGCCCACGACGGCGAGCATCTTCGCGAACGCGCGCGCGACGACCCCCAGCTACGGCGGCGGCGTGAAGCCGGGCTTGAACCAGATGAAGTGCACGGCGTGCGGTGCGCCCCGCAAGACCGAGGACCCGAACGTGGGGCGGTGCGTCTACTGCGGCGGAACGTTGGCCTGAGGAGCAGACATGAGCGACGCACTGGTGCAGCGGTGGGACGGATTCTTGAGGAACATCACCGAGCGATTCCAACAGATCATGCAGGAGTCGAAGGACGGCTGCGCTCAGCTCCTCGCGGAGAGCGACCACGACCCCATCCCGATGGGCAACGCGTGGGGTGCGATGGAGCGGCGCGCGAAGGATCTCTCGACGAAGGTGGACGAGACGTGGCGCGATCAAGTCGAGGCGAAGTTCGAGGAGGCGGGCGCCCCGCGCGCGCTCATCGCCGAGCAAGGGGGCAAGGGCGACGCCCTGCGCGACTGGATGGAGCTCGAGATCGAGAAGACGCGCATCCAGATCTACTGCCAGTGCGCGCGCGATGTCGCCGAGATGGACCGGCGCGCCCGGGAGCGGGACGGCCAAGGCGGCTACCCTTGCCAGCAGTGCGGCGCTCCCCTCGCCGTCCCCGTCACCTTCCGGGTGGTGAACCTCACGTGCGCGCACTGCCGCACGGTCAACGAGTACGAGCCCGGCACGCGCACGCGCCACGTCGAGGCGAGCTGCTTGCACTCGCTCTGCCAGGAGGCAGCGTGGGCCGAGTACGTCGCGATGCAGCAAGCCGAGCGCGCCTACAAGCGCGCGCGCCCTCACACCCTCCAGCACATCAAGGCGTGGGAAGCCGCGCAGATTGCCTACCATCGCAAGTACCTGACGGCGCGGCTCCAATACCTGCCGGACCAGGCCGCTGCTTTCGACAAGGACCTGCAGGGCCGCATGGAGCACTTCTACGTCTACGGGGTGCAGAACGACGCCGAGTGGATCAAGGCCGGCCGGCCGCGCGCCTCTTTGTAGTTGGAGCTGTTCCCCATCCGCATGGTAGATTCTCGGCTGGAGGCTTCCATGCGCTTACGCTTTGCACTCGTCGCGGTCTCGTGTGTCTGCTGGTCCTTCGCCCAGGCTTGCGGGGGTGAAGCGAACGTCGATCTCGATGCCTCGACCGACGGCACGACGGGCGGAGACACCAACCCGCCTCCTCCTCAAGACTCCGGCGGGCAGGACGTCGTCGTCGCCGATACGGGCACCCAGGACACGGGCACCGCCGACGCCGGAGACGGCGGCACGACGCCGGACTCGTCGACCTCGGGCCTCGCCTACCGCTGCGGCCTCGACGGCGGCACCGTCACGGACTGCTCGCAGTGCGCGGGCAACATCCAACCGTGCGCCTACTGCCAGACGCTGGACGCTTCCGTCTTGCTGGGCGTCTGCGTTCCGATGCACACCAACTGCTTCAGCAACGCGGTACCGTTCGGCTACACGACCTGCTCCTGCGCGGGGGGAGACGCCAGTACGTGCCCCGAGAGCTATCAGATCTGCAACAACTTCGGCCGTTGCCACACGTGCTCCGACCAGAACACGAACGACGGCCTGAAGTGCGAGAACGGCGGGACCTGCGACTACGCGGACGGCGGCTGCCTCTGACGGGACGCTTTGCTCTCTCGGTTCTGATCGCATCGCTCGTGGCGTGCTCTCACGAGTCGAGAGTAGCCGACAACGCGCGCCCGGCGATGGCCCCCGTCGACGCGGGAACGCCGCCCGTCCCCTCCCCGGCCCCGGCGGCGCTGACGTCGATCGCGATCACGGATCTCGAGCCGGGCGTCTTCGAAATCGAAGCCAGCGCGCCGACGCGCTTGAAGACCGACGCCACGCTCGAGCGCAAGACGGGCGGCGGCTGGGAAGCAATGACCGCGCTCGACAGGGGCGCCGGCTACCGGCTCGTCGAGACCTGCGCGGAGGACAAGCCGTGCGTGGACGTGGCGCCCGGCCACCCTCTCGTGCCGGTGCCGTGGAGCGGCTTCGACTGCAGCGCCCAGTGCAACCAATCGTGCCGCGAGAACTCCTTCGAGGGCCCGGGCACATTTCGGCTGGTCGTCCATGCGTGCGACGGCGCGGCGAGCTCGGTGGGCCCGGAGCTCGAGCTTCCCGAGGTGCTGCGTGCCCACGACCTCGAGCGCTGGGGCCTCGCGAGCGACGTCGCGAAGGTGACGATCGCCCGCCTCGAATTCCCTGCCAAGGGTGGCTTCGACGCCGCCGCGCCCGCCGCGCCCGACCACATCGCGGGCTTCGTCGTTCGCGCGGGCTCCGAGCACGCGCTCGAGCAGGCGTCGGCGGACGCTCTGCTGGCCCTCGTGCGCGACCACAAGGGCTTCGACGATCAGACAGTCGACCGCTGTGCCGTGCGCCACCTCGTGGGTTTTCGTCTCGAGCGCGCTCCGCCCACGAGCGGCGCCGCGCACTCCGAGACCGCCGAGATCGCGCTGGACTTCGCGTGCGACAAGCTCTTCGCCGCGCACCGAGGCGGCGCGCTGCCGCGCAAGGCGATCGCCGTGCGCTTCTCCCCCTCGCGCGCGGGCTTTCTCGCCCTCGTCAAGCGCGCGCTCCCGGGCGATCCCGAGCTCGCCGGCCTGAAATGAAGGCCCCGCGGCGAGGCAGTCGGCGCTGATGTCACGTATCGGCGCTCGTGATAGCGTCGAGCTCGGAGGTTGGCATGCGACTGCGTTTCGCGTTCGTTGGGCTTTGTTCGGTGGCCTGCGCTTCCTGGATGTTCGCCCAGGGGTGCGGCGGCGATACGTCGCCCGCTGACGACGGCGGCAGCGACGGCACCACCGGCGGCGACAGCAACCCTCCCCCGCCACAGGACTCGGGCGGCGACGTGAACCCCGGCGACACGGGCGCGCCGGACACCGGCCCCGGCGACGCAGGCGACGGCGGCGTGCAGCCGGACGGCGCGTCCTCCAACGTCTCCTTCCGCTGCGCTGTGGACGGCGGCACGGTCACCGACTGCTCGCAGTGCCAGGGCTTCCCCCAGCCGTGCGTCTACTGCGAGACCGCCGACGCGTCGACCCTCACCGGGCAGTGCAGGACCATGGGCACCTCGTGTTTCCAGAACGCGCCGCAAGGCTACGGCGCGTGCCCGTGCTCGGCCGGCGACGCGAGCACCTGCCCCGAGAGCTACCAAGTCTGTCGGAGCTTCGCCAACAACCCGTACTCCTGCCGCACCTGCTCGGACTCGACCAACAACAACGGCCTGACCTGCCAGAACGGCGGCACGTGCAACAACGTCGACGGCGGCTGCAACTGATCTGAAGCAAACATAAGAAAGCCGTCGCGTGCGCTCGTTCGCCCGCGACGGCTTTTTTTCGTCGGGTGTCGCTCAGGTCTCGATGAAGGGCTTCAGCTGCTTGCTGCGGCTCGGGTGGCGCAGCTTGCGCAGCGCCTTGGCCTCGATCTGGCGGATGCGCTCGCGGGTGACCTCGAAGTCCTGGCCGACCTCTTCGAGCGTGTGATCGCTCTTTTCGCCGATGCCGAAGCGCATGCGGAGGACCTTCTCCTCGCGCGGCGTCAGGGTCTTGAGGACGCGCCGCGTCTGCTCGGCGAGGTTCATGTTGATGACGGCCTCGGCCGGCGACACGACGCTCTTGTCCTCGATGAAGTCGCCAAGGTGTGAATCTTCCTCTTCGCCGATCGGCGTCTCGAGGGAGATCGGCTCCTTGGCGATCTTGAGGACCTTGCGGACCTTGTCGAGCGGGAGCTCCATCTTCTCGGCGATCTCTTCCGGCGTCGGATCGCGGCCGTACTCCTGGACGAGGTAGCGCGAGGTGCGAATCTTCCTCATCGCCGATCGGCGTTTCGAGGCTGATCGGCTCCTTGGCGATCTTCAGCACCTTCCGCACCTTCTCGAGCGGCATGCCCAGCTTGTCGGCAAGCTCCTCCGGGGCGGGCTCGCGGCCGATCTCGTGCAGCATCTGGCGGCTGGTCCGCACCAGCTTGTTGATCGTCTCGATCATGTGCACCGGGATGCGGATCGTGCGCGCCTGATCGGCGATCGAGCGGGTGATCGCCTGGCGGATCCACCAGGTGGCATAGGTGGAGAACTTGTA